>JAHEMP010000140.1 GCA_024643585.1 Crocinitomicaceae bacterium
AATGGGCGTGGATTTTGACGAATACGAGAGTTCAGGTTGGATGGGGCGTTATTTAGAACATTCGTATCCTGGGTATCCTGCCAATTATCCCAATACAAGTGTACCTGACCCTTTGGCCATTGAAATTGGAACCGGTGTTTCGCTCGCTTTTCATCGCGACCAAGGAATTCCGGCTGGCTTATCCATAGAAGATCCCAACGCGTTTTTCAATTTGATCAATAGTGTTGGTGTTGACCCACCGATAAATTTCCCAGACACGCATGCCGGTGATGAAATTGAATACATCATGCAGATGGAACAACAAGCCAACAGTTATGCCAGTCGATTGAACTCGGTTTACAACGCAGGTGCTAACTCATCAACAGTGTATCCAGATACTTATCCCTTTATTGCTCCGGCCAATGCGCTACACAATCCTTTGGCACCGCAGTTGAAAATCATTGCTCGTTTGCTGAGTGGTGGTATCGGAACGAAAGTGTTCTTGTGCAGAATTGGTGGATTTGATACTCACGCCAACCAAGTGGAAACGAATAACACGTCCATGGGTGGTCACGCAGCCTTGATGTATCACATTTCTTCTGCCATGAAAGCCTTTTACGACGATTTGCAAAACCTTGGTTTATCAGAACGAGTGCTGTCCATGACCTATTCCGAATTTGGTCGTCGTGCTGCTTCCAACGCAAGTTATGGAACCGATCACGGAAATGCTGCACCTATGCTGATTTTTGGTACCTGTTTGAATCCAGGTGTTTATGGTGAAAATCCAGACTTGGCCAATTTGACCAGTGGAAATATTCCGATGCAACACGATTACCGACAAGTATTTAGTTCGGTTATTAAAGATTGGTTTCAAGCGTCAAGCGCAGCGATAGATCAGGTACGTTTTCAAGATTATATCGCAAATAGAGTTGATTACATTCAATGCAAAGATTTAAGTACAGCCGAAATCTTCAAAGAAAACTTGTGGATGAACTGCTACCCGAATCCTAGTACCTCCAAAACAACTATAGACTATTATCTGCATCAAGGTGGACATGTAGAAATCAATGTCATGGATCTAACCGGAAGAATCATTGGAACACCTGTAAATAGTGATATGAACCAAGGCAATCACAGCTTAGATTTTGATTTGACACCTTATCAAAGTGGGACGTATATTTTTACACTGAAAACAAAAGATGCTTCCATTACGAAAAAAGTAATCTTCCAAAAATGAGACAAATGAAGTATCTACTCGTTGTTTTGGTTTTGAGCCTTGTTTCACTGAAGGTTCAAGGACAAAATTACACCGTTCACAACACTGGCAAGTCCTACCTTGGACTATTGGGCGGTATGAATTTCTCCATTCCTAGGATAACAGATCGGTATTCTGTGTTGACCTCTGCGGAAGAAAAGTTTGAAAAAGAATACGATAAATTTGGGAAAACAAAAGGAGCACAATTTGGGCTTCAGTACAGTTATAACTTCACGACTGCCATTGCCGTTTTGATAGGTGTTGGATACGAAACCTTGGGTTTTAAGTATTTCACAAACTATTCTTGGGTGGATACACTTGAAAAGCAAGAATTTGCAAGAGAAATGCATCACATTCAAAAAATTTCCTATTTCACGGTTCCCATTCAAGCCAAATGGGAAATTACCAGAGGGCAATTTACCCCTTTTGTTCAAGGAGGCGTTTATATGGACTTCAGGCACCAAGCGACAAAAATTATTCATTACGACAACACGATTGATCAAGAGGAGACGGAAAATCAGCTTTCCTACTCCCCTCAAGTTTCCATCAAAGAAGATACTCGTAAATTCAATTTGGGATTGACGGGAGGCGTTGGAATGAGCTACCACACCAAATACGCTACGTTTGGTCTGGAAAGTAATTTCAGATATGGCTTTTTTGATGTTGTGAACGACGAAACGCGGTATACCGACAGAAACGGTTTCGCTCTGCTTTATTTGGACGTTTTGGACCAATTGAAACTGAGTTCGCTAAATGTTCAAGCATCCGTTTCCATTCCGCTGAACAACGCGGTTCGTAGCAATATTATGAGAAAAACGAAATACTATAAAAAACGATGAAAAAATTTAAAATAGTCCGTTTCTCCGCTTTTCAGTTACTCTTTGCATTGGCTATTGGACTTGGTCTGACTGCCTGTAAAAAGGAGGAATACAAACCCGAAGAATCCTTCATCAAAGTCTACAACGACAGCAATGGAAATAGAAATTATTTTCCGTTGAGCATTCAACAAACGAGTGACAAAGGATTTTTAATGTTAAGTGCCTACAATGGCTGGAACATACATTTGATAAAAACAGACATCGCCGGAGATTTGCTTTGGGAATATGACTTGCCTTCCAAATATGTTAACGCTGTTCCCAACTTGATTCAAAGAAATGGGAGCTTGTACTTCGTTTGTATGGACGAAGTTGGATTGTTTACCTACATCATGAAAGTGGATGAAAATGGAAAATCAGCTCAGGAATTTCAACAATTTCAACAGATAAAATACCCGTTGTATGTTTTTGATAATCAAAATGCGGTTTACATTCAAAATTACGAACGTTCCTCCTACAAAACAGGCATTCATGAACTAAATGACGCTATGGATCAAGTGCTTCAATCGGGAAGTGTGGACATCAATACCGATGTAGAAGACAAAATTGTCGACCACATCAACTACACCGGCAGACGGTTCCCTTTCTTTGTACACGTCACGCCAGAAAAGGATTACATCGTTATGAGTGGATTTAACAACTATAGTTTTTCCACGCTTTTCATGGACGCCAATTTGGATTTTTCAGGGGTTTACAATGGTTCTGGCTACGACGGTGGATTGAATGCAATTTTGCCTTTAGGTGCCAACCAATACGCCTTGGCACGTTTCTCCTTTTCCAATTTGTACTTCAATCCGAATACTACCCTGAATCCTACGGCCGTTGACATTACCGAATCTATTCCCGCACAAGGAAAAGCAGAATTGGATGCCAACAGTCCTGTTTTGATTAAAAATATTCGAATCAAAGAGACAGACTATGTTGCTTATTTAGCAACCACAAAAAGCAACCAGCTGCTACTAAGTCTTTATGCAAAAGGTTCGACCGAGTTGGTGGCTAGCAAATACTTTGGTCAGAGTGTCCCTTTAAAAGCGTGTGACTTTTTAATGACCGACGACGGCGGCCTTATTCTGTTATCGCGCGTTACCGTCATGAGTAGCTTCAATCGCTGCGCGACCATCAAAGTGAAAAGAGAAGAATTAGAAACCCTTGTAGATTGAAAATTAACGATTCAAAAGACCAAAAAGCCTTCTTGTTTTCAGGAAGGCTTTTTGATTGAAATAAACTCCCATCCTATCGTTAATTTTTCTAGCTTTGAGTCACTATGAATACAAACAACACCTTCCGGCCGACCTGCAAGTATTTAAAAACGGTAATTATCAGTTAAGAATGTGCTGAATATACTAAGGGGATATGCGTACCGGTGCGCATATCGACTTGTTATGGGCAATTAAAAAAACGAAATTGAAATCTAAAATAAATAACAATGACTGAAGTATTTATTACAAACATTGAAAATCAAAATCAAGCAGACAAAGTTGTAAAATCCATTCTCAGCAACTACTCAGAATTAAAAATAAACACCGACTTGAATGAAACAGAATTACCTTTTCCTTGTGGTCACACTATTTTAAGAATTGTAGGAGATAATTTCAATTCTGATGATATAATCACTTATCTAAATAAATTAGGCATTAAATCCCAAATCTTAGAAGATAAAATCTGTGCATAATGGCTGAATTTTGGGAAGAAGCATTTAAGGACAAAAAAGAAATGTGGGGTTCAGAACCTGCAAAATCTACCATTTTGACAAATGACTTCTTTGTTGAAAAGAATATACAGAACATTCTAATTCCAGGAATTGGCTATGGTCGGAATGCTAAAATTTTCAGAGATAATGGAATTGCTGTAACGGGAATTGAAATCTCACAAACCGCTATTAATTTAGCACACGAACATTTTGGTAATGATTTAATAATTCATCACGGTTCAGTAATCGAAATGCCTTTTGACAACAAATTATTTGACGGAATATTTTGTTATGGATTAATTTACCTATTAGACCAAGAAGAGAGAGTAAAACTCATCCAAGACTGTTATAATCAACTATCAGAAAACGGATATATGGTTTTTACAGCCATCACAAAAGATGCTCAAACATTCGGACAAGGAACAGAAATAAGTAAAGATCGATTTGAAATGTTTGGTGGCGTTAAAATATTCTTCTATGATAAAGAAACTATTGAAGAAGAATTTGGCAGATTTGGATTATTTGAAATCACAGAAGTTATTGAGAATTATCCGTTTCATCTAATAAAATGTAAAAAGAAAAAAAGCCCATAACACGGTATATAGCAAATAGGGCGTTTGGTGGTTTACACAAGTTCTGTGCTATTTACAAACACCGCCAAATTTTTAATTTGGCTTTTAAAATGAATAAGTTAAAAACAAAATATAAAAATATGGCTCAGAGCAATTCTGAAAGGTTATCTCTTTCTATTGCCCTACTTGCCATATACTAAACGTTGTGCTTCATTAAGACTAACTAATAAAAACCAAATATTCAATTATGAAATCAAATTCAATTTATCCAACTTACACAAAAGGCATTTTAATACTTTTTTTAGTATTAATAAGCAATATGGGTTTAGCTCAAACGAAAGTTGAGCAAATTGAAGAACTTATAAGCACTTATGAAGCGTATGGTAAATTTAATGGTTCCGTTTTGGTATCCGATCAAGGAAAGGTTATCTATAAGAAAGGATTTGGTTTGGCAAATATGGAATGGGATATTCCAAATCAACCCAATACAAAACATCGTTTGGGTTCTATCACCAAACAATTTACGGCAATGCTTATTTTACAATTAGTAGCCGAAGGGAAATTAGATTTACAAGCACCTATTACTAATTACCTAACAGGTTATCCAAAAGCCAGTGGCGATTTAATAACTATCCATCACCTACTAACACATACTTCAGGATTACCTAATTACACATCATTCCCTAATTTTATGGAAGACAACAGTCGCAATCCATATACTCCAGTAGAGTTTGTAAAAGTGTTTGCTGATATGGAACTGGATTTTACACCAGGTGAAAAATTTAGTTATAGTAATTCGGGGTATTTTCTTCTCGGTGTAATTATTGAAAAATTGTCTGGTAAAAGCTATAAGCAAATGCTTCAAGATAAAATTTTCATACCATTAAACATGATGGATTCAGGTTATGATAATCATGAGGATATTTTAAAAAACAGAGCCACTGGTTACGAAAAACAAGGCAGAGATTATGTAAACTCCGGCTATTTAGATATGTCTATTCCTTATTCAGCTGGCTCTATCTATTCTACCGTTGAAGATTTATTTAAATGGGACCAATCTTTATATACCACTAACATTTTACCAAAAGATTATATGACCCTGTATTTTGAACCTCAAATTTCAACAGGGGGTAACTCGCATTATGCTTATGGATGGGGTGTTGGTTATGCCCAAATAGGAAATTCTACAGATAGTATTTTAGCCATAGGACATGGAGGAGGTATTAACGGATTTAACACGAACATCTCTAGAACAACATCTAATAATTCTTTGATTGTACTTTTAAATAATACAGGTGGAGCACCACTTAACGCTATGACAGAAGCTATTCTGGGGATTATGCATGGCAAAGAATATGATATGCCTAAACAATCGGTAGCTGATGCGGTATTGGCAGTTATTTTAGAAAAAGGTATTAATGAGGGAATATCACATTACAATAAGATTAAAGAATCCGAAAACCATAGCTTAAGGGAAGAAGAAATGAATGCTATCGGGTATGTACTATTGAGAAAAGATAAATTAGAAGAATCCTGCAAAATATTTCAATTGATTGTCGAGGCATTCCCTAAATCGTGGAATGCCTATGATAGTTATGGAGAAAGTTTAATGAAATTAGGTAAAAACGACCTAGCCATTAAAAATTATAGAAAATCGGTAGAATTAAACCCTAATAATGAGAACGGTATTGAATCTTTAAAGAAACTTGGGGATGATGTAAGCGATTTGGTGAAAGAGGTAAAAGTATCCAATGCAATTTTAAAAACTTATATCGGTAATTATAAACTCCAACCAGGGTTTACCTTAACCGTTACATTAGAAGGGAGTCAATTAAAAACGCAAGCCACAGGGCAACAGGAAGTTGATATATTTCCGAAATCTGAAACTGAATTCTATTTAAAAGTAGTTGACGCACAAATCGTCTTTAATAAGAATGATGCTGGCGAAATAGATAGTCTTACTCTTTTTCAAGGAGGGCAAGAAATGATAGGTAAAAAAATAGATTAATAATATGCAATTTACCTGTAGAAAATGACGAAAGCACA
>JAHEMP010000141.1 GCA_024643585.1 Crocinitomicaceae bacterium
AATTTCCGTTTTTGAATCATAAGTAAGTTGATTGCAAAAGAGATTGAGACCACCCGGTTTGGTGATGTGAACATTTTTAAATGCTTTGATCTCACTCGTTTTTTTATAATAAACGGCAGAATCACAATACAACATGTTTCCATCAAATTTGAAAACTACATTCCCCGCAGCATAGGTGATTCCTAATTTTTCGTTACCGCTCATTCTTTCGGAACCAGGCAATAGTTCAAGAAATTTCACCTGACCAAAAGCCGAAGCTGTTGTCAAAAAAAATGCGCTTACGAAAAGCGCACCAAAGCCTATGACTTTATTTCTTTTCAAATATTAATTTTTCAAAGTCTGTGAACGATCTGGTCCAACTGAAACTACTTTTACCGGTACTTCCAATTTTTGTTCCAAATATTCAACGTAGGCCTTTAATTCTGCTGGTGAATCAGCATAACTGCTTAATCCAGTTAAATCCGTTTTCCAACCTTTTACTTTTTCGTAAACCGGCGTACAAATCATATTAGCGATATCATAAGGCAAATAATCCATTCGTTTGCCATCCACCATGTAGTGTGTGCATACTTCAATTTCATCGAATATACTCAAAACATCAGCCTTCATCATCGAAAGTTCAGTGACACCATTTACCATTATTGCATATCTCAATGCTGGTAAATCTATCCATCCACATCTTCTTGGACGACCAGTTGTGGCTCCAAACTCTCTTCCTTCGGCACGGATTTGTTCACCAACTTCATCTAACAATTCAGTAGGGAAAGGTCCGCTTCCAACACGCGTACAATACGCTTTGAAAATACCGATTACTCTTCCGATTGAATTAGGAGGAACACCTAAACCTGTGCAAGTTCCTGCCGTTACAGTATTCGAAGATGTAACAAATGGATAGGTTCCAAAATCTATGTCCAACATTGTTCCCTGAGCCCCTTCCGCTAAGATTTTCTTACCAGACTTTCTAGCATCATAAAAGTATTGTTCACTATCAATGGCATCCAGTCCTTTTAATATTTCAATACCTTCCATCCAAGGGCCTTCCAATTCCGATAAATTGTAAGTAAATCCGTCATAATGACTTAAAATCCCAATGTGTTTTTCCACCAAGGAATTGTATTTCTCCTTGAAATTTGGCAAGAAAATATCACCAACTCTAAGTCCATTTCTTCCAGTTTTATCCATGTATGTTGGTCCGATACCTTTCAAAGTAGAGCCAATTTTATCGTGTCCTTTTGCATGTTCAGAAGCTTGATCCAATAAACGGTGCGTAGGTAAAATTAAATGTGCCTTTTTTGAAATAACCAAACGATTTTTGATGTCTAGTTTATAGGGAGCTAATTTTTCCAATTCTTTTTGGAAAATAACGGGGTCAATTACCACACCATTACCAATTACGTTCATTACACCATCTCTGAATATTCCTGAAGGAATAGTGTGTAAAACGTGTTTGTGTCCTTCAAATTCAAGGGTATGCCCTGCGTTTGGCCCACCTTGAAAGCGAGCAATAATGTCATATTGAGGTGTTAGTACATCGACGATTTTTCCTTTTCCTTCGTCGCCCCATTGCAAACCTAAAAGTACATCTACTTGAGTCATTGATTGTTATTTAAAATGTTTTTCAGCTTCGGCCAAATTTGGGTAAATACTGAATATTTCATTGATTTTAGTTATCGTAAAAAGCGTGTTTAATCCTTCATTCAAACTACAAAGAATTAAGTCGCCATTAGCTGTTCTTGCTTTCGTAAGGGTCCTAACCATAATGTTTAACCCACTAGAATTGCATTGTTTTAATTCGGACAAATCAAAAATTATATTATGTTGACCCGCCGTAATTTCTCGGTCGATTTTATCATTCAACGTAAGCGAATCACCTTCATTGGTTAATTTCCCTTTGAAAATAAAAAGCAATGAACCTTTAAGTTCTTTCGTATCAAATGAGAAAGCCATATTACTTATCTTTTTTACTTTCCGATTTTCGAACACCATAGAAATACAAAGAATGATGCTGTATTTCAACGCCAAGAATTTCTTCTATTGTCGATTTTATATTTTGAATACGGGGATCACAAAACTCTATTACTTCACCTGTATCTGTACAAATCACATGATCATGCTGTTTGCTGCCGTGTGCTTTTTCAAATTGTGAGTTTGTATTGCCGAATTGGTGTTTTCGAACCAAATTGCAAGCCATCAATAAGTCGATAGTGTTGTATAATGTTGCTCTCGAAACACGGTAATTGTGATTCTTCATTTTGAAGTACAAACCTTCAATGTCAAAATGTCCTTCGTAATCGTAAATTTCAGAGAGTATGGCAAATCGTTCAGGAGTTTTCCTGTGTCCATTTTGCTCGAGATAAGCAGAAAATATGTTTTTGACTTTCGTCTGTAAATCTTGATTTAACATGGTCAAAATTCAAAAGGCAAATTTAGTGAATTAAATGAAAGTCTTGTCTGCAATAAAGTCATTTTAACGGTATTGTTTATTAATTCGGTTCTATGTTGATAAGTTAAGTCGTCTGAGGTTATAAATAGAGTAGGGCCGAATTAAAAATCCGGCCCTACCTTTTAAAATCTCTAATTAGCTTAAAGTATGCTGTCAAGAATATCTTCACGCGTTTTCCCACGTTTAACCATATCAAGAATTAAAGGGTATTTTTCATCCATTCTTTCTTGGGTAAAACCTAGAGCTATTCCAAAACGATGAACTAAAACATCTTCTTTTTCATTCACGACACCATCGGCAAATATCATCTGAATTAATTGAATGAATCGCTCGTATCTTTCTTCCCTTGAAATTGGGGGAATCATTGGGTAACTATTGGAATCATCCATAATTTCCTTAACTTGCTCATCTGTTATAGAAAGTCTTTGAGCCATTCTATTCAACAAGGCTTTTTCCTCGGCACCCAATTTACCGTCTATACGCGCCAGCATAATTAAGTTTCTAAAATGTCCTTTTTGACTTGATTGTTCTCCTGTTTCAAATCTATGTGCAATTGTTCCCATGTTGTTACGTCAATTATTTTTGCAAATGTAGTGAATCTTTAATTTTTTAATCGATATTTTTTTCAATGAAGTCGATAAAACAATGAATTACCTTTATGTGAATTTCTTGAGCCCTGTCTGCATAAACTGCCTTTGGAGCACGGATTTCAACATCGCAATGATCTGCCATTTTTCCACCATCTTTTCCAGTTAAACCAATGACTTTCATCCCTTTTTGTTTGGCAGCCTCAATGGCATTTAAAACATTTTTCGAATTTCCTGAAGTAGAAATTGCCAGTAGTACATCTCCTTTTTGACCAACACCTTCTAAATATCTTGAAAAAATGTATTCGAAACCGTAATCATTACCAACGCAAGAAATATGACTTGGGTCGGAGATGGAAATTGCTGCCAAAGCTTTTCGATCGTCTCTGTAACGGCCACTCAATTCTTCTGCGAAATGCATCGCGTCGCACATTGAACCGCCATTTCCACAACTTATGATTTTATTCCCTGAATTTATGGCATTTACCATGATTCGACCGGCTGCTTCAATTTTTGTGAAATTGTCGTCGTTTGAAAATTTAGCTAAAATTTCTGTTGCTTCTTCGAACTGTTTTTTAATATCCTCCATGATTCGTGTTGAGATATTCAAAAGTAGGAATTCATTTGAAAAGAATAATATATCAGCAAACTTATTATCTTTGGAAGGATGATAAAAACAAACAATCAAATGAAAAATCTCTACCTATTAATTCTCCTTATTTGTTTAGGATCCTTCGATCTTGGTGCACAAACATGTTATACTCAGCTAGAAAAGGCATTTACAAAACGTGGTTCTTACACCATTTCAGATGACATGCATCGCCATGTAATTATTTCATTTTTCACTCCTTCTGACACGAGTTGCGTAACAGGTAAAGTTAGGGTTGAAAACGGAACCATAACTTCCATATTTATTGAATATCAGGACAATACGTTTGAATTAATGGAAAGAAAGTTTTTTAACGCTAAGAAGCAGTTTCCTACTATTTCAAACGGTATATCCGAGTTGATTTATACTGCAGAAGGAGAAAAGTTCAAGGTTATTTTCATTGATAAGTTGAAACCGAAAGCCAAAGAATATAACCCCGCGGTCCTTCCTTCAGATTTATAAAAAATGAATTTTTCTGGAAAAACAGCTTGGGTAATGGGTGCTAGCTCTGGAATTGGAGCAGAACTTTCAAAACAATTAGCAGAAAAAGGTGCAAAAGTTATTCTGTCTGCACGAAATGAAAATGCTTTAAATGAAATTAAGCACACCTTAAAAAATGAAGACCTGCATTTTGTTTTTCCTTTTGATCTTGAAAATACAAGCGATGTAGATTCAAAGGTTTCTTCTTTGATTGGAAAAGTAGGTGAAATACACTATTTGTTCAACAATGGAGGACTTAGTCAAAGGGCAACTGCATTTGAAACCCAAATGGTTGTAGAGCGCAAAATAATGGAGATAAATTATTTTGGCAACATTGCGGTGGCAAAAGCTCTTTTGCCATACATGAGAAAACAAGGTGGCGGTAAAATAATTGTCATTTCGAGTATTGCAGGGAAGTTTGGATTCTTTTTAAGAGCCGCGTATAGCGCTTCAAAACACGCTCTCCATGGGTTTTATGAAAGTCTGCGTCTAGAGGAAGAAGAAAATAACATCACCGTTCATATCATGTGCCCAGGAAAAATAAATACAGACATTTCGAAAAATGCTTTAACGGAATCCGGTGAAAAGCACGGAGTTATGGACCATAATCAAAAAACGGGAATGACCGTAAGTGACTGTACGAATGAAATCCTAAAAGCGGTCGAAAAAAACAAACGCGAAAAGTTAATAGGGGGGAAAGAAACGATTGCAGTTTATATCAAACGATTTTTTCCAAACCTGTTTTACAAAATAATTAGAAAACAATCAGCAGTATAGTTCGTTTTGTGGCAACCTTTTCTGTTTTTTATGCGTAATTGTTTTGGCAGTTAGTTAGCAAAAGGTTTAGTTTTACACTTAGTCATAAAAGTACCACCGGTTCTCTAAAAATATTTACAACGATTTGAAAACAATTTTACTCCTATTATTTCTGTTTTCTTCACAATTCAGCATTGGCCAAATATTCGATTGGAAATGGGTGGTGGCTGGAAACTCTAGTAATGTGTCATCTGGAGAAGCAATTGCTTATAGTCCAGATTCGTCGTTTATTTATGTGGCTGGCAAAACGTTTAACAACGCTCTTCTTTCAATAGGTATTTCAAATGCGGGCACTTCTGGAACGGATGGATTTTTGGCAAAGTATACTAAAACTGGAACTTTAGTTTGGCAGTTTGTTACTGGATCTGCAGGGTTTGATGAAATAACGTCAATTTCTGTAAATTCCATGGATGAAATTGTTGTTGGTGGAGCTTTTCAGCAAACTGCCGATTTTAAAGGAGCAATTGGAGCGTCAGTTTATGCAACGGCTCTGTCTGGATCCGATGCTTTTGTCGCAAAATACAATTCAAAGGGCCTTTTATTGTGGGTAACTACCGGTACAACAATAGGAAACGCTAAAGTAACTGATGTAAAACAGGTTGGCAGCGACGTTTTTGCCTCTGGGGAATATACTGGAGGATTAACTGTTGGTTCTTCCAGTCTTACAAATTCTGGTGGAATGGACGCATTTGGAATGAGACTTTCTTCTTCCACAGGAAATGTTTTTTGGCTAATTGGTGCAGGAAGTAATGCTAATGACAGTTACAACTCCATAACCGTTTTTGGAGGAAACGCCTATTTTGGAGGATATTTTTCTGGTTCCTCTTTTTCTTTTAATTCAACAGCAGTTGTCAGTGTCGTGAATGCTCAGATTGGCACAAAAGAAGGAGTTTTGGCCAAATATAACGCAGTTTCTGGCGCACTTGTTTCACATTCTTTGATTTCGGGACTTGGAAATGATGAGGTCGCAGATATAGTCAATGATGGCTCTAAAATCTATTATACCGGATTTTTCGAAAACACGACGACTTTTCCTGGGATGGGATCGACATTTGAGCCGCATGCCGAATTTTTCATTGCACGTTGCGCCAACAATTTTGCCACGGAATGGTTGCAACGCTTTGTAACCGCGGGAGTAAATACAAGTGCTGGACATTCAATTGATATTGATATTAATCAAAATCTGGCGGTAACGGGAACTTATGCAGGAACAACCGTTTATGCAGGAAATACTTTTACCTCAAATGGAATCAATGATTTTTTAGTTGCCATTTTAAACCCTTTGAATGGTAGCGTTAAGAGCATAAACTCTTACGGCGGATCGAGTGCGGATATTGGCAATTCGATTTGCATAAAATCAAATCAAGAATTGTATATATCAGGTGCTTTTAGAAATACGGTCAATTTTACCCCAATATCAA
>JAHEMP010000142.1 GCA_024643585.1 Crocinitomicaceae bacterium
CAGGTTCACTTGGTCAAGGTGGAAATGGTGGGTTTGATCCCTTCTATGGTACATCTGGCGGCGGCGGCGGCGGTGGATATTACGGCGGCGGCGGCGGTGGTACCGATGGATGTTGTATTGGAGCTAACGGAGGTGGCGCTGGCGGCGGCGGTTCAAGTTTAATGCCTGCAGGTTCAACATGTTCAGGGTCCAATTCCGGAAATGGTTATATCACTATTTCAAATGGTGGTATTGTTGCTTCAAACACCGGTCCATATTGTGAAGGAACAACTATCCAATTACAGGCTACAGGTGGAGCAACTTCATATGCATGGACAGGTCCTAACGGATTTGTTTCGAATCTTCAAAATCCAACGATACCAAATTGTGTTATAGCAAACGCTGGAACTTATTCTGTTACTGTTACAGGGGTAGGTTGTACTGCAACACCTACCACAACTGTAAGTGTTACACCAGGTATTTTTCCGAATGCAGGAATAGACGATACAGTTTGTTTTGGCAGTCCATTTCAATTAACAGGAACAATAACGGTTGCAACAGACCCAGTAATATGGTCATTCAATGCTCCGGGTATTACACCAACTCCTTTGGTAACATTTGCCCCTGCGGCAAATAATCTAACCCCTATGGTGAATGCGAATACGCCAGGCATGTATAATTTCATCTTGCAAGAGGGAAATGCTGTTTGCGGTATACGGAAGGATACAGTGAAAATATATGTGAAACAAATGGACATACAAGTCAGTCACACAAATCCTATTTGTTTTGGCTCTTCTGACGGTACAATCTCAGCAACTGGATCGGGAGCAATTGAATTTAGTTATGACAACGGAGTAACGTGGTCACCAACTATAGGTACTGGATTCGCTTCTGGAATATACGATGTATGTGTTCGTGATGGAAATCAATGTCAAGCCTGTACACAGGATACATTGGTCGACCCATTAGCAATAGTCATTAGCGTTAGTAACGACACCTTGATTTGTGAAAATGGTACCGCAACTTTGTTTGCATCAGCAGTAAATGGAATTTCGTATACGTACAATTGGACCCAATTTCCAACCAATGTTGATACGCAATATGGTTCTCCAGCAGTTGATACTTATTATTATGTAGAGGCCGTGTCTTCTCAAGGTTGTGTTTCCAATATGGATTCAATTTATGTTACTGTTAGACCTCCAATTAGTGGAACAATATCTGCGGATGCAACAGTGTGTCCAGGATATCCAACTACTTTAAATGCAATTGGTCAAGATGGTTTCGGGGCTCCTTATACGTTCACGTGGAGTTCAGGTGATGTTGGTACAGGAACACAATACGGACCGACAGTTTCACCTATGGTAACGCAAGTTTATACTGTAACCATTACCGATGGTTGCGAATCTACTCCTTTTGTTATTTCAAATACAGTTTTTGTCGCACCAGAACCGGTGCCAAGTTTCACGGTTGACGTCAATGAATTATGTGAACCGGCCGTGTTTACTCTAAATACAACTACAGATACAGCAACATTTGAATTAGCATCTTGGATTATATCAGACGGACAGTTTTACACTGGGGTCGACACAGTGGTGACGAATGAAATGCCATTTGGTTCTTATAACGTAGAGCTCATTTTAGTAAATGAATTTGGATGTATTGATTCAGTAACGTACCAGAACTATTTGATTTCTCATGCTGAACCAAAAGCGGCGTTTAAGTTTTCTCCAGGTCAACCAACGATGTTCAATACTCAAGTTACCTTCGACAATTATTCGGTTGGCTATGATCAGTCTCAATGGACTTTTGAAATGGGTAATCCAGCAGCATCGACTCAAGAAGATCCTGTTGTGGTTTTTCCTGATGGTTATACAGGTCAATACGATGTCAATTTAATAGTTACGAGTGACTTTGGGTGTAAAGATACAGTGGACGGAATAGTTGAAGTATTCCCAGAGGTATTGTTATTTGCACCTAACTCGTTCACTCCTGATGGTGATGAATTCAATCCTACTTGGAGTGTGTTTATCGAAGGGATTGATGTTTACGATTTCAATTTAGAAGTGTTGAATAGATGGGGGCAATTAATCTGGCAAAGTAAGGATGTAAATGGCGCATGGGACGGTACTTTCAATAATGAGATAGTTCAATCCGGCATATATACATGGACAATTCGAGCAAAAGACTCTGTTACGGATAAGCCATATACATTTAAAGGTCATGTGAACGTTATTCGATAGAATTAAAATAATAACTCAAAAAAAGGTCGCTTATTAGCGACCTTTTTTATTTCAATATTTTTATTTTTTTTGAATAATTTGAATTTTCTACGCAACCCTACCATACTGTTAACGTCTATTGTATAACAGAACGATGAACTTATTTATTAACCCATTTTTTTCGATTTTCGTATATTTTTCTGCGTTATTTCGGTTTTTGTGTTAATTTTTTAACAAGTCAAAATAAACTGTTAATTACAATTATTTGAATGCGCTATTTTTAGAGGCGCTAAAATGGTTAAATTATAAAATAAGCATAAATAAGAAATTCATAGAAATGAAGAAAAAAGTATTTACAATAGTCTCTTCTTTGCTGCTTTCCCTAGCAGCAATGGCTCAGCCGGCCAATAACAACTGTGCTGGAGCCATTGTGTTGATGCCGGGAGCCGCCTGTATTCCTACCACTGGTACGACTGCAGGAGCTTCTCAGTCTCAACCAGCATGTGCAGGTTCTGCTTCTGATGATGTTTGGTATACCTTCACAGCAAATTCTAACTCATTAAGTGTTGTTGTTGCAGGTTCTAGTGCGTTCAATGCAGTTGTTCAATTGTTTTCAGGAAGTTGCGGTGGAACGAGTATGGCTTGTTCAAACACAACAGGAAATGGAGGAATTGAAACCATTACCTCAACCGCATTAGTTGTTGGGACCCAATATTGGATCCGTGTGCATCATTTTACATCATCTGCTTCTACTAACCCAACGTTTACAATATGTGTAACCGCCCCATTGGTGGAGCCACCGTGTGACCCAAACTCACCGGAACCAGCAAATTCTTGTGTGCCTTGCTTGAATGTTCCTAAAATCTGCCGTTTGAATGGATTCTGTGGGACCACAGCAGGTTATCACGCAACACCAACAGCAACTACGCTGACACCTTACTCTGTAAATACATGGGCTCAATTGAGCACAGCTTTTTGTGGTAGTATTGAAAATAATTCATTCATGCGCTTTGAAGCAAGTGCATCAACTGTGCAACTTAGAGTTTATGGTTCCTGTGCTTCGGGAACAGGTATTCAAATGTTGGCTTTTTCTTATGTCAATCCGACGAATTGTGGCACTGGGCCAGTCACATCATATGGATGTTTTTCCCCGTTGACTTTTCCATCGCCAGCCGCGGGAATACCTTTAACATTTACGGGTATGGTTCCTGGCCAAATTTATTATCTTATGGTGGATGGATTTGCTGGAGCAGTTTGCGATTATAAAATTGGGGCAGATTTTGGTGTTCAAATCTCAGCAACAGTTTTGCCAAATACTACTGCAATGTGTTTGGGTAGTTCATTGAATTTAACAGCGAGTGGGGGCAATGGAACCTATACTTGGGATCCTGATCCAACATTGAGTGCTTTAACAGGTTCAAGTGTTTTTGCGACACCGACGACAATAGGAAATTACATTTACGTTTTAAACTCTCCTTCAACTGATCCAGCTTGTCCTGGTTCAACAGATACCGCTTTCGTTACAGTTGGAGCTGAACCAGCGCCGAATGCAGGATTAAATGATTCAATATGTCTTGGTCAACCTTTGAGCCTCTCAGGCACCTTGTCGAACACCACGAATACCGCCCAATGGGAGTTCGTGCCGCCAGTCGGCACAACACCAAATGTGGTTTTTAGTCCAAGTGCTAATGTGGCCAATGCGACCGCTACCATTGATCAACCGGGACATTATAAATTTATTTTCAAAGAAACGAATACAATATGTGGGCCTTATCGAGATACTATCGATGTATGGATATTAGACCCTCAACTTACAATATCTTCCGTCGAACCTACATGTTTTGGTTATACGGATGGAGTAATAACAGTGACTAGTGCGGATGCTATAGATTATAGTTTTGACAGTCAAGCCTCATGGCAATTGTCGAGTACTTCATTAAATTATCCTTCTGGGACCTATGAAGCCTGTGTTCGAGATATTTTGGGTTGTGTGACATGTGATTCTGTAGTAGTTCCAATACCTGCTAATGTATTGATTGCGGTAAGCAACGATACAATCGTTTGTGAAAATGGTACGGCATATTTAACGGCACAGGGAACCGTGGGTACTTCTTTCAGTTATCATTGGTCTCAAACAGCCAACTTAGGAAATGCACAGCCTGTTTCTCCAACTGTAGCAAATTACTATTACGTTTATGCTGAAAATCAATCTGGATGTTTATCCGAAACTGATTCGATTTTCGTTGATGTGCATCCACCTTTGAATGGTTCATTAACAGCTGATTTTGCAATTTGTCCAGGTGACAATGCCTTAATTACGGCAACAGCAGCTGGAGGAAATGGCGGTCCCTATTCTTTTGAATGGTCAAATGGATCAATAGGCGCAGGTTACACCAACGCCTTAAATGAATCGCCGGCTGTAACTACGATTTATCAAGTTGAAATTGGTGACGGTTGCGAATCAACACCAATATTCTACAATATGACTCTTGTGGTTTCACCAGTTCCGAATCCAATGTTTGATATTTTGGAGGATAGTATTTGTGAAAAAGCTGTTTTTGAATTGTACAACACTACAGATCCAAATATGGTGCAAAACTCGTTATGGGTAATTTCAGATGGACAGGTTTATTCCAACATGGACACTATCGAGACTGCCGAAATGAACGATGGTTTTTATGATGTAAGTTTGACCATTACTTCACCAGATGGTTGTGTCAATACCACAACAATCAACAATGCTTTGAGATCTATGCCTCTACCAACGGCAAATTTCAGGTACTCACCAAATACCGTTACTGCATTTAGTACTACTGTAAAATTGGAGAATCTATCAATTGGTAATGACATTAATCATTGGACGATGCAGAATGCTAATCCGGCTGCGTCTTCCTCGCCTGAACCTACAGTAGTTTTTCCAGAAGGAATAATTTCAAATTACATTGTTCAATTGGTTGCTGAAACAAATTTTGGTTGCACGGATACAACGTATCAAATAGTTGAAATTAAGCCAGAAGTAATTTTGTATTCCCCGAATACATTTACACCGGATAACGATGAATTCAATGGAACATGGAAGATTTATATTGAGGGTATCGATGCTTCAGAATTTGAACTGAAAGTTTACAATAGATGGGGTCAACTAATATGGGAATCTCATGATCCAGCTGCAGAGTGGGACGGAACTTATAAAGGCGAAACTGTTGCGGCCGGTAACTATAATTGGTCAATTAGAGCTAAGGACGCTTATACTAGTGAAAATTACACTTGGAACGGAAGTATATTGCTTATTAAATAGAGCAAGTATTTTCTGTTAACTTATTGTGGCTGTTTGGCTATAATCTGTAATTTTGTCATACAAAGACAATTAGTATGGTTCAAACAACATTGCAAATAGAGTTACAAGAAGGAATTCCTATGGATTTACCTCTAAAAAAAGAGGTGAATCCTAATGTTAATCACGCTCCAAAAAGAAAAGAAATTCTTTCTTCTGAAGAGAGAAAACTAGCCATAAAAAATGCACTTCGATATTTCCCTGCCAAATTTCACTCTCAATTAGCAGTTGATTTCAAAGAGGAATTGGATAAGTACGGTCGTATTTATATGCATCGATTTCGACCGAGCGACGATATAAAGGCAAGACCCATAGAAGAATATCCAGGTAAATGCTTGCAAGCTAAAGCAATTATGTTGATGATACACAACAACCTGGATCACGCTGTTGCTCAACATCCGCATGAATTAATCACTTACGGTGGAAATGGTGCAGTTTTTCAAAATTGGATTCAGTACAAACTAACGATGAAATATTTGTCAGAAATGACGGACGAGCAAACGTTGGTGATGTACAGTGGCCACCCTATGGGACTTTTCCCTTCGCATAAAGACGCTCCAAGAGTCGTGGTTACGAACGGAATGATGATTCCAAATTATTCGAAACCGGATGATTGGGAGAAATTCAATGCACTTGGTGTCACACAATATGGACAAATGACAGCGGGTTCCTATATGTATATTGGGCCACAAGGAATAGTTCATGGCACGACCATTACAGTTTTGAACGGATTCAGAAAAATTAAAAAATCTCCCAAAGGTTCACTTTTCGTTACCTCTGGTTTGGGAGGTATGAGTGGTGCCCAACCCAAAGCAGGAAATATTGCTGGGTGTGTTACCGTTTGCGCAGAGGTAAATCCTAAG
>JAHEMP010000007.1 GCA_024643585.1 Crocinitomicaceae bacterium
TGCAATCTTCGCTGTCCACATGAATTTTTACTTTTAATAAACTTTCTTTGTCAGCACGAGAAATCGCTAAAAATCGATGTGAGGCACAACGATACAAAGGCTCTGTAAAATCAAAATAATCCTTATAAGTTTGGGCTTCCTCTTCCTTCCCTTTCACCAATTTACTTTGCAGCATTCCTTTTCTTCGGTAATGATTCCGCAAACGCTCGCGAAGTGCGATATTCTCATTCATCCATTCGGCCATTATGTCTCGTGCACCTTCCAAAGCCATTTCTTCATCAATAACATCTCCTTTAACAAAGCGATCTGCCATTTGATAAGGGTCTCCACCGCGCTGCGACATAATCATTTTTGCCAAAGGTTCTAACCCTAATTTCTTTGCTTTATCCCCTTTCGTTTGACGCTTTTGTTTGTAGGGCAAATACAAATCTTCCAATCCTTGAGAAGTGAAACAAGTTTCGATTTTTTGTTTGAGTTGATCGTCTAATTTTCCTTGCTCTTCTATTGCGTTTAAAATCGTTTTTTGACGTGCAATTAAATCATCGTATAACTTTAAGGCATCTCGAATTTCTCCAACCACAACCTCATCCAATCCGCCTGTCATTTCTTTCCGATAGCGAGAAATAAATGGAATAGTCGCCCCTTCTTTTATAAGTGCAGTTGTATTTTGAATAGCTTTATCACTGGCTGTAACCTCGCTTTTTACAAATTCTAATTGGGTCATTGATTTCTATTTTTTCGCCTCCAAAATTAACGCTCGACAGCTTAAAATCAAGTAAAAGTGGAAATGGTTCGCTTTTTGTTTGTAACTTTTCTAACTGTAAGATTTATTATACCATGATTCGTAAACAATCCATTTCTTGGTTATTTTTTGCCCTGCTGTTTATAGTTCCAACCCAAGAACCTGTTATTCAAACGGGTATGGCATCCTATTACGCCAATAAATTCCAGAATAGACCAACAAGTTCAGGCGAAAAATATGATAAAAAGGCCTTTACTGCTGCTCATAAAACCTTACCCTTCGGAACAATTTTATTGGTTACCAACCTAAAAAATGACTCAACCGTTTTGGTCAGGGTCAACGACCGAATTGGAACGAACAAAAGAATTATTGATTTATCTCGCGCCGCTGCCGAGCAATTAAACTTTATCCCCCAAGGACTTGCGAAAGTAAGGATTGAAACGGTTGAGCCAGAAAATGAGTTGTTTGAAGAAAATTAACTTACCAAAATTAAAATAGGATCCAATAAAAGGAATGAACAAAGAAAATAATTTGAACCTTTGCTATTCTAACAATCGGAAAATACAAGCATGAGAAATTTGTTGATGAAAGGTGTGAAAGTAATTGATGCTTCGACTGTTTTGGCGGGACCTTCTGTTGGAACTTTTTTCGCAGAATTAGGCGCTGATGTCATCAAAGTGGAACACCCGATATTTGGTGATGTGACACGAACTTGGAAATTACCTTCTGAAGATCTAAAATCTCAAGTATCCAACTATTTTTCTTCCGTAAATTATGGAAAAACGTATATATCACTGAATTTAAGTGAAGAAAATGACCGTGCTAAATTTCTTGATTTGGTCTCAGATTCAGATATTTTGTTGACCAATTTTAAAAAAGGAGATGCTGACAAATTTAAATTGAACGACAATATATTACGCGCTGAAAACCCTTTGTTAATTCACGGTAAAATTTCTGGTTTTGGCGACGAAAGCGACAGAGTAGCCTATGATCTCATTTTGCAAGCAGAAACTGGTTTCATGTCTATGAATGGTCAAACGGAAGGTCCTCCAACCAAAATGCCTGTTGCGCTCATTGACGTTTTGGCTGCCCACCATTTAAAAGAAGCTATATTATTGGCTTTGTATCAACGTGAGAAATCAAAAAAAGGCTTTACGGTTTCGGTTTCTCTCTATGAGGCTGCCGTTTCAAGTTTAATGAACCAAGCTTCTAATTATTTGATGAGCGATGCAATTCCTAATCGTATTGGCAGTATGCATCCAAATATTGCTCCATATGGGGAAATTTTTAAAACAAAGGATGGGGCCGATATTTGCTTTGCTATCGGTTCCGACAAGCATTTTTCCACGCTATGTGAATACTTAAATCTTGATCACTTGCCAGGAAATGAAAATTTTGCTACTAACCCGAGTCGGGTAAAAAACAGAGTCGATTTAGCAAGTAAAATTCAAGAAAAGGTCTCAACGCATAAAGCAATAGACATACTTGAATACATGGAAAGTAAAAATGTTCCTTGCGGAAAAATCAAAAATTTGAAAGAAGTTTTTGAAGACCAAAGTGCAAAAAACCTCATCCTTTCGGAGGAAATCGAAGGAAAAACTACAAAACGTGTGAAAGCTGCTATTTTCAAATGGACATAAAAATTAGACTTCCAGAGACGGAAGAGGAATGGGAAGACTATTACGATCTTCGGTATCGAGTTTTGCGCGAACCCCTGAATCAACCTAGAGGTTCGGAACGAAACGAAGGCGATGAAACGGGAATTCACTTCGCACTTTACGATGATGGAAAGCTAAAAGCTATGGCACGGTTGGATGAACATTCCATGGACGTTGCGCAAACACGGTTCGTAGCAGTTGAAAAAGAAGAGCAAGGCAAAGGTTATGGCAAGTTGATTATGTACGCAGTTGAACAAGAAGCCACAGAAAAAGAATACAGTAAAATGATTCTCCATGCTCGCGACTACGCGGTCGATTTTTATTTAAAATTAGGTTATGAAGTGGTGGAACCATCCTACAAATTATTTGATGTTCTGCAACATTTTTTAATGACCAAAGACCTGTAAATTATCTATTTGAGAATAGTTAAAACGATTAACTTCAGCACCTTTTTGATTAAATTTCACTAACTTACCTTTTTTTAAATTCAAACAGTGAAACGAAAATTAGTCTTTATCCTGTTGTTGGTGACCAACATTTCCTTTGGTCAAACGAACATGCAATCCAGTAACCCTTTGGCAGAACAAATAATGTTAGGTAATTATGACCCAACCGCCTATATTCCGCCCTTTCCAGTGACCTCACCAACTTTTATTTATCAAAATTTAGCCGCCAACATCAATCCTGATTCCTTGAAAGCAACCATTTTAAAATTGGCTACTTTCAAAAATAGAAACACAGGTTCTGATACTTTGTCGGCAACTGAAGGATTTGGCGCTGCACGAAGTTGGGTTTATTCTAAATTTCAGCAGTATTCATCATTTGTCCAAGGAAGATTGATTCCTTCTTATTTAACGTTTGACCAAACGATCTGCGGAGTTACAAAACACAAAAATATTTTTGCCGTACTTCCTGGTTTGGACACTACAGACCATGAAATCGTATTGATTGAGGGGCATATGGATTCTCGTTGTGAAGGTTTATGCGATACATCTTGTGTTGCAGAAGGGATTGAGGATAACGCAACTGGAACCGCTCTTGTGCTGGAATTAGCTCGCACGATGAGCTTATATAACTTCAAAAAGACAATTGTGTTTTTGATAACAACAGGTGAAGAGCAGGGACTTTTTGGAGCAAAGGCATTTGCCGTCTATGCCAATAATTTGGATTTGCCTATCAAAGCCGTTTATAATAACGACGTTATTGGAGGAATTATTTGCGGGGCTACCTCCTCGGGACCATCCTGCCCGGGTCTCAACGATATCGACAGCACACAAGTCAGACTATTTTCACAAGGAAATTTCAACTCTGCAAATAAACAATTGTGTCGATTTAATAAATTGCAATACAAAGAAGAATTGATGCCTTTGGAGACCGTTCCAATGAATTTGACCATCATGACGAATGAAGACAGAGTTGGTCGAGGTGGAGATCACATTCCGTTTCGTCAGCAAGGTTTTCCGTCAATGCGCTTTACTTCCGCCAACGAACATGGAGATGCCTCAAACGGACCCAGTTACACAGATCGTCAGCATACAACAGATGATGTTTTAGGAGTTGATTTGAACAATGATGGGATAATTGACAGCTTCTTTGTCGATTTCAATTACTTGGCTAGAAATGCAAAAATAAATGGAAATGCTGTGGTGTCAGCGGTATCTGGCCCCAAGACTCCAACCTTCATTGCCTATGGAAACGTTGGTTCACCGGTTAGTTTGGAAGTCATTATCACCAGTTCCGAACCACATCCAGCGTATAGAGTTGCACTCAGAACCGTTACCAATGATTGGGATACCGTTTTTACGACGAGCACAACTCAATCCACATTTTTTCCAACGGATACAGTTTCCTTTTGGATTGTTAGCGTAGCCTCTGTAGATGATTTGGGAATTGAAAGTTTATTCTCGAATGAAGTATTAATCACTTTGGCGACAATAGGGCTTGAAGAAAAAGAAGCCACATTCTCAGGTATACAATTGTATCAAAATCGCCCCAATCCTTTTGACGAATCAACATTCATTTCAGTATCAGCAGATAAGAATTATGCCCATAAGAAAGCCGTCATTCAAATTTGTGATTTAAAAGGAGAAATTATAGAAACCCTACCAATTGACTTGCAAGAAGGTATGAATGAGGTTGTCTATGAACACGGGTATGGGAAAGTAGGAACCTATATCTACAGTTTGTTTGTCGATGGGAATAAGATTGATTCTAAGCGTATGGTATTTGCGAATTAGGAGGAAAGTTTCAACCTGTGACTTATTCTATTTCGATTTTCGTACTTGTGATTCTACTCGTTTAATAATCATTTGAAAAAGCAATTTTGCCTCTTTTTCAGAAATTTTACGGCCAAAACGGATTAATTTCCCTCGGTATTCAAACTCAATTCTTTCACCGCCTGCTACCCAAGGTGAGTTTTCCCAAACGGCCTGTAAAGAATTTTCCTTCGGCTGATGAATCTGCATTTTTGAAATGTTTTCGTGAAAATATTCTCTTGCTTTTCCATAGGGTCCAGTTGCTGTTTTTACAATCAAACCGACCTCATTAATTTTCAGCATTTCTTTACCAAAAAGCAACCACAAAAACGAACGCCCTACTCTTTGTGCATAGTATAGCCAGAAAGCCAAAAAAACCAAAGTGATAATTTGCTCTTGGTTTGTCATTTTTAAAGTAAAATAAGACCAAATCATTGTAATTCCAATGGCCAGCCACATTGCACACCATGCTCCCATTAATCCCGTAATCCAAACTTTTTTTTCAGGGTAAATGATAAAAGTTGACTTGTTTTTATCTTCTTGAAAACTGATTCTTTCGCCTATCCATTTCATGGGGCAAAATTACATTTATTCTAACAAAAAGAAAACCGCCAAAGCATGCTAAGGCGGTTTTCTTTTAAAAATATTCAATTATTGAATAACTAATCTTCTTGTAATTTTTTCGTCGTTGATAGTAACTTCAACCATATACACTCCAGAATTCAAATTCGATGAATTAAAATTAATATGACTCGCTCCAATCATGGATGAATAATCTCGACTTGCAATAATTTTTCCAGACATATCAATTACTCTCAAGTTTACATCACTATTTTCTTTCAAGTTAAAAGTCATCGCGACATTTGTTGTAGCTGGATTCGGGTACATTTCGAAAGTTGCATCAATTTGTTTGATTTCGGTAACCCCAAGATTACTTCCCGCATCTACACCTACCACGTAACCATTCGTAATTGCTTCTGAAACCGTTGCTTTGCCAGCATTATCAATTTGTCCATTCGGAGCAATTAACATTACAATAATGTGCAATGAATCGACATTCCAATTGCCTGGCAAATAAATTGTTCTATTAACTGCGTGTGATGTTCCTGCACTAACAGTAGCTGGAAAACTCCCAGCAAATCCTCCAAAAGAAGGGACAATTGTTCTTGCAACATGGTCGTAAACCATCTGTGCAGCTGGAACAGGATTAGACAACAATTCGTATCCCCCCATTACACCATTTGCACCACCACTATAATAATTAGATTGTGCCCAACCACTTGTAGTTCCAGACAATCCATCTTCAGTGATGACAAAGGCAGCTTTGTATTGATTGCTTGCTGCAGATTGGAAATCAAAATTCCCTGATACTTTTAATTCTCTTGTCACTGGATCGAACGTAGCCCCTACCTCTATCCATGCTGTTGGAGCAATTTGAAGTCTATTAAAAAATGGTGTGCCCATAGTAGATGGATCAATACCAACTCCGACTCTATCTACTTTTGAACTTGGAAAACTAGAAAAATTCATTCCAGAATCGTATGGACCATAAACCATTGGGTCATTTGTTCCATTATGAACAGCTATACCGGCCCAAAATTGATCATAATCCTTTTCAAATCTATCCATAAAAACGGCTCCACGCGGACACCAACCACACCAAGTTCCTGTTCCTTCCTCGCCAACTACCATTTTACCTGCAGCTGGAACGATTGGGTTTAAAATGATTTGAGACACATTATCACTCGCTACGTCATCGGTAGTTCCATTTACATTTGAAACAGTCGCCGTGGCGGTATTTGTTCCTGCTGCTAAAACAACAGTAGAAAAATTAATGGTTGTGCTTGCTAGAGAAGCTAAATTAGCCCCAGTAATATTTTCTGTATACGTCGAGCCATTGTAAACAAGCGACACATCAAATGAAGTAATTACGGTTGAACCGGCATTGACAATTACAACTGATGGAGTCGTGTTTTGAGATGCGATTTGGCCGCCCATATTTAAGCCAGCTGCTGCTGCATTTAATGTCGATAAGGTGTAATTCGAATGATCAAAACTAACATCATCTACAAAAAACTGCGAATTTGATATTGGATAAAGATCCAAATACCTAACTGTATTTACTGAGTTTATCCAATTACCTACAGAAACTCCATCAATACTAACGGACCAGATTTTTGTAGTCAAGTTGCATTCAACTTTTAAGGTGAACCATGTGTTTTGAGGATACGCCGTTGATAGCTGAACTTGACCTCCCGACTGGAAAGAAACTGAACCATTGTCCATATATACATCCAAAGCATACAAACCGCCAATGGTATTATTCCCTTGAAAATTGAAATAGGCCGTTTTTCCGCTATTCACGAAAAAATCCGATTGATAGGTAAAAATGCCAGAGCTATACATTTGTCCAAAGTCTAAGACAACATCCTGGGGCCCACCTGTTGAGGTTGACTGGAAATAAATAGACTGTGTACCTGAACTAGCTTGTACATTTGTAGTCTGGACATCTTCAGAAGTTCCTTCTCCAGTAGCACTCCATGTTCTCCAACTAGAAGATTGCGGTCCGATATAAGATCCCAAAGCATAACCTTCAAAATCGTCGGTAAAAATTTGAGCCTGGCCATTATTCATTATGGTCAAGGCCAAAGCAGCAAGTATAATTTTTTTCATAAGTTAATATTGTAGTTTAAAACCTAAATATAGACTTTTCTACTATTAATTGGTCTAAGTTGACAAACAAAAATAAGTATTACTGGCAATCCTAATTGGCTTATTACCAGCGTAAAGATTAGTGATATTTAAAACTCTGTCCGTCTTTTAAACTTAACAGAGTCTCATAAATCAATCGAATTGTATTTTCCACATCGTCTTTATGGCAGCATTCCACAGTTGTATGCATATAACGTAAAGGCAATGAGATTAATGCCGATGGAACGCCATCATTGGAATAAGCAAACGCATCAGTATCCGTTCCTGTCGCTCGAGAAGCGGCGGCTCTTTGGAAGGGTATTTTTGATTTATTCGCTACGCTTATTATTTGTTTCAATAAATTATTTTGGACAGCAGGACCGTATGTTAGAACCGGACCAGCTCCTCCCGTAAAATCACCTTGTTCGATTTTACTCACCATTGGCGTTTGCGTATCGTGACAAACGTCAGTTACAATAGCTATATCTGGCTGTATTTTCTGAGCAATCATTTGTGCTCCGCGTAATCCAATTTCTTCTTGAACGGCATTTACGATGTACAATCCAAAAGGCAATTTCACTTTGTTTTCTTTTAACATTCGAGCCACTTCAGCAATCATGAAACCACCCATTCTATTGTCCAAAGCCCGACCTACATATCTATTTTTGTTCAAAATCATGAATTGGTCCTCGTAGGTTATGACGCAGCCGACATGAACGCCCAAAGCCTCGACTTCTTCTTTTGAATTACAACCGCAATCTAGAAAGATGTTTTTTAGACTTGGTGCCTCGTCTTTTTCATGGCGCATGTGAATAGCTGGCCACCCAAATATTGCTTTTACAATTCCTTTGTCCGTATGAATATTAACTCTTTTTGATGGAGCAATCATATGGTCAGAACCTCCATTTCTTCTTAAATAAATGAAACCCTCTTTCGTAATATAATGAACAAACCAAGATATCTCGTCAGCATGCGCCTCAATCACCACTTTATATTTGGCTTTAGAATTAATTACCCCAACCATTGTTCCATAATTATCAGAAAAATGATCATCGATATTCGGTCGGATATAGTCTAACCACAATTTCTGACCTTCAGCCTCAAAACCAGTAGGCGAGGCATTGTTTAAATAGTTTTCTAAGAATTTTTCGGATTTTTTATTGATGATATTTTTCATCTACTGGTTTTTTAATTTATGATAACATTTAGGATTGCATTTGCAAGTTGTCAAAAATAACTATTCCAAAAGTGAACCCATGTATTGAAACGCCAAAAAACCAAAAACTTCCTACCTCATCAAGGTGACGTTGCCTTTTATTATTTTCTCCTGCCCATCTACACAAATCGCTTTTAAGTAATAGTCGTAAACATCTGGATCCAAGAGTTTGCCTTTAAATGTGCCATCCCAACCGATATCTTTGTCTGTGGTTTCGAATACCATTTCTCCCCATCTATTAAAAACTCTTAAAAGTACTTTCTCTAAAATGGCGCCTCGAACGTATAATACATCGTTCTCATTGTCTCCATTTGGCGAAAAAGCATTGGGAATAAAAATGTATGGGTTCTCGCAGACATACTCGTAAACGGTAACTGTAATTTTAGCCGTATTTGAGCAAACTCCATCTGAGACTAAAACGGTAAATTCAGTATCTGAATTAATCGTTGCTTGGGTAACCTGACCCGACGGATTTGACAAATTCTCAGATGGAGACCAACTGTAGTTCACCCCAGGTGGAAGTGCGGTCAAAGTTGTGGTTCCACCAACGGGAACCATATTTGGATTTGCAGTGGCACTAACGACTATTGTTGCAATGTTGTGTACATCCAACCAAACGGAATCCTCAAAAGTGCAACCCAAACCATCTGATATAGTGACGAATAAATATTGACTAACCAATGTACTTGTCGTTACCGACGCTTGATCGGTAGGACCTGTAATAATTGATATGGGGGACCATTGATAGGTGAAATTGAGTGATGGAACAGAATTGATAACCGTTATTGTTTTGGATTCGCCTTCACAATATGAAATGGTATCGCTTAGCAGAATACTATTACTAATTAACAGAACGGTTACTGAATCTATTTTCTCACAAACCCCATTCCCAATTTTCACATAAAAGGATTGAGTGCCAACAGGACTGACAGAGATGACTGAATCCAAAATGTCGTCGTTAAGTGTGTCGCTAAAGGTTGAATTGGAAGACCAAATGAAATAATTTGCCATTCCAAACGAGTTCGCCACTAAATCAAAACTAGAAGCCTTACAAATTAAAGTGTCATTTGAAACCGAAAGTTGCAATTCAGGGGCAACTACGATATTGATTTGAGCCGTATCCGTCTGATTACAAATCGAATCGGTAACTATTAAAAATACGGTATAGGTTCCTGGACTTGTGTACACTAGCGTTGGATTAAACAATGTTGAAGTGTCACCATTCCCTAAGTCCCAATAATAGGTATCATAAGGTGACTGACTAGAGTTATTGGTCAATATTATTGGTTCATTTACACATGTCGCGGTATCCGAAACGGTAAAATCGGCAACCGTCTGAGTCTGAAAATCAAATTTAAAAATCAAATTATTACAGTTCGAACTTAAATTTGAACTTGACCATGCACCTGGTGTTGTCGGGAAATCACTGTTTCCGCCGCATCCTCCGCAGACACTTTGATATACTACACCATTTCTATCGAACCTTGAGGTGCCACCATCGACATGTTCTTCGGCTTGATTACCTCCAAGATATGAACCATAAATTTGAGATTCAAACAGCCTATCCATCACAAAAAGGTAAAAGTCAAACCCATTGGGAGGAATGCTCATTAATGCATTTGACGTTACAGGCATACCAGAAAGAGGAACCGATTGAAGTAAATTAGCACCCCAACCAGATACGTATATACTACCGCATTTGTCGACTAAGAAAGCTGAAGGTGAAATATTTATTTGAGAAGACCCATTTCCAAAAACGGTTGAGTTTAAAACCGAAGATAAATCTGGACTCAATTTCATAATGTATTGGCTGCTTCCTGGATTGGAATAAGTTGCGTTTATTACCGGGAAATTTCCACCGATTGACTGGCCGACCAAAAACACTTTGTTCGTTCGGTCAATTTCTACCATGAAGGTTTGATCGTAATTAGGGGTGCCTATATAACTAGCTCCTAAAAAAGTCTGACCGCTCATGGATATTTTTGCCACAAAACCGTCAGCCGTTCCGCCATTATAGGTCGTTTGCCAACCATTTACATTCGGTAAATTGGTCGAAGTAGTGCCCCCCGCAAAAACAATGTTTTGAGAAGAATCTACTTTTACCGAATAACAAGCATCATTGTTGGCTCCTCCATAATACGACGACCAAATTAACGAAGATAGATTTGAATTAAGTTTAAAAATAACACCGTCTTGATTACCACCATTATTGGTTTGAAATGCATTTAAAACAGGGAAGTCAATCGAACGAGTACTCGTAGCAACAATACAATTCCCGACAGAATCCAACATTACTTCTCCCCTAAATTGGTCTCCATAATTGGTTGTCAAAGCGTTGTACGCAGCTATTGTATTATACGGCAAAGAACCCGGACTGTAATTTACACCGTCATTATGTGTCCCTCCAACATAAGTTGAACCCATCAGAACTTGTCCATTGGATGAAATCTTTGAAACAAAAATATCAGTGCCTGCATTACCGAATTGGACCCCATTAAAAGTCACATTCAATCCAGCTACGCCTCCTGCATGTGAGCTTTGAGCAGCATTTACGGATACAGGGAAATCTATGCTCGAAGTTGCCCCATAACAATACAAATTATCTTGAGAATCAGCGATTAAACTGTGAACCGTCTCTGTTCCTATAAAATTATCACCACCTCCAAGAAAATTAGTCCAAATAAGGTTGGTACCATCCGCACTATACTTGGTGATAAATACATCTGTTGTAACACTGTTGGCAACGTTCGCGACGGTAAAATTTGATGTAATCCCAAACGCCAAACTATCTGGGTTTATCGGATACAAATTGCCATAAATAGTACCTCCAGAATAAGCCGAACCGTCATGAGCATAGGTACCCGTCATCCCAAAATTATCAGTCACTGAACCACAATAGGTTGCAAAAACTAAAATAGGATCAATGATAAGTTCATACCCCTTGTTGTATTTTCCTATTTCAAAATGAACTTCATCCCTTTCCAGAATAAACCTGCTGCTGATTTGCAGAACTTTCCCATTTATTAATTGGTATACATATGGCTTTTTTTCTGTCACCATTCCAAGTTCAGATTCAATATTCAAATTACCTTCTTTGTCAATCTTTAAGGATTTTTGCCCGGCATATTGAATCCTAATTTGCTGGGGATCGGCGTTCGGTTCTACATGAAATTCATACTTTAATTCCTCTGCTGTTTGAATGATATGAAGATCAATTCCATTGTATAAATCTTTTAGATTCGCCTTATGAAAAGAATGCACATTGCTCGCCCATTTCACTTGGTTTTTTCCGAGAAAATAATTGTAATAATGCTTGGAAGGGCTCACTTTTTCAACTTCTTTGACTTTGTTTGAACCGACAAAATTTGCGTGAATCACAGCTTGACGGTAGCCATTTGAGTTTGGTATAGAATTTTTAAAATTTGCGTGTGACGCTTGATAATTGCTAAAATCTTGCAAATGAAAAAGCAATTTGTGCTGCTGAACCCATAAGTTTCCTCCTTGAAATTTGCTTTGAAAAAAAATATTTTGGTCCCATTGGCCTTTGTTCTCTACTAACATTTTATGTTTGTCGAGATTGTAGTCGATTTCCTGCCCTAAACAGACATTTGCTATAAGCGCAAAAAAGAAATAAAATAGCCAAAAAGAAGAATTTCTCATAATCTGAACCTAAATTACTTAATCTTACAAGACAGACGAAATTTTATCCCAAAGAGTTGTTCCAAATGTTTAATCGAATACGACATGAAAACCATATTTTATGGGAGTAATGAATAGAAAAAACTTATTTTTATCACATGAAATGTGATTTATGAAGAATAGAATTAACGAACTATTTAATATTCAATATCCAATCGTCCAAGCCGGCATGATTTGGTGCTCAGGTTGGAGACTGGCGTCAGCCGTTTCTAAAGCAGGGGCTCTAGGAGTTATTGGCTCTGGATCCATGTACCCTGAGGTATTAGAAGAACACATTGTAAAATGTAAAAAAGCCACCAACAAACCCTTCGCTGTCAATTTACCTTTACTATATCCAGACATAGACAAACATGTAGCGACAATTATTAAACACAAAGTTCCCATCGTTTTTACATCTGCTGGAAATCCAAAAACATGGACAGAAACACTTAAAAAAGAAGGGATTATTGTTGTTCACGTTGTCTCGAGTGTCAAATTTGCATTAAAAGCAGAGGATGCTGGCGTGGATGCCATTGTTGCTGAAGGTTTTGAAGCCGGCGGTCATAATGGGCGTGACGAAACAACGACTTTCTGTTTAATACCAATGGTTGCGGCGGCAGTTAAAATTCCGGTTATTGGGGCTGGTGGTATTGGGACAGGAAGAGGAATGCTTGCGGCATTAGTTTTAGGTGCCGATGGAGTACAAATTGGAAGTCGATTTGTGACAACCGATGAATCGAGCGCACATAGCAACTTTAAGAAAGCAATCATTAACGCACAAGAAGGTGATACTCAATTGACTTTAAAAGAGTTAACGCCTGTTCGACTTATGAAAAATAAATTCTACAATGATATAGAATTAGCTTACGCCAAAGAGGCTTCAACCGATGAATTGGCCGAACTTTTAGGTCGAGGAAGAGCAAAAAAAGGAATGTTTGAAGGCGATTTAGAGGAAGGTGAACTCGAAATTGGACAAATTTCTGGAATGATTAAAGGAATTAAACCTGCAGAAGAGGTACTTATGGAAATCATTACCGAATGTAGACTCGCCAGTATAGAATACAAAAATCCAAAATACAACTTCTAATGATTGATTACGAACGGTTTACTTTGGAAAATGGATTACGCGTTATATTTCATCAAGATGTAACAACACCTATGGCCGTTGTAAATACGCTTTATGATGTGGGAGCAAGGGATGAGGCAGAATCAAAAACAGGGTTTGCGCATTTATTTGAGCATTTAATGTTTGGCGGATCTATTAACATTCCTGATTTTGACGCACCCTTGCAGAATGCGGGAGGTGAAAGCAATGCTTTTACATCAAATGATTTAACAAACTACTACAATATCCTTCCTAAGGAAAATATTGAAACCGCACTTTGGCTGGAAAGCGACAGAATGCTTTCTTTGGCCTTTACGCCAAAAAGTTTAGAGGTACAACGAAATGTGGTCATAGAAGAATTCAAACAACGCTATTTAAATCAACCTTATGGAGACGTTTGGCTTGAACTAAGGCCATTGGCCTACGAAAAACACCCTTACAAGTGGGCCACGATAGGAAAAAATATTCAACATATTGAAGAAGCCGTGATGGATGATGTACGCGAATTTTTCAGTAAACATTATCACCCAGCAAATGCTATATTATGTATTGCGGGAAATTTTGGATTAGCGGAAGTAAAAGCGCTAGTTGAAAAGTACTACGGTGACATACCTTCAAAAGACAAACAAGTAAGGATTTTAGAAAAGGAACCCGAACAAAAAATATTCAAAGAGAAAACAATTTACAGAAATGTACCAGCAGATGCTTTCTATTTTGCTTTCAAAATGCCTGAACGTAAAAATCCAGAGTATTATATTGTTGATGCTTTGAGTGATGCACTAGGAAGAGAAAAATCCTCTCGCCTTTTTATCGAGCTTAAAAAAGAAAAGAAACTTTGTTCTGAAATACAAGCCTATATTACTGGTAACATTGACGAAGGCCTATTGGTCATTTCTGGAAAATTAAATCAAGGCGTAAATTTTGATGAGTTTGAAAAAGCTCTTTGGGATTGTATCCGAGATTTTTCGAATTTCGTTATGTCGGAGGAAGAAATGACCAAATTGGTGAATAAAATAAGAACTTCGAAGGAATTTCAAGAGCAAGGTTTACTCAATCGAGCCATGAATTTGTGCTTTTTTGAACTTCTTGGAGATGCCAATGGCATTAACGAAGAGTTGGAAATCTATCAAAAAATTACGGTTCATCACATCCAAGAAACTGCGAAAAGCATTCTGATTCCCTCGAATTGTAGTCTTCTTAGAGTGATTGCTGAAAAAAATGAAAAAAATGGATAGAAAAATAGCACCCGCTCTACAGTCTATAGATGCAATTGATTTTATAAATCCAAAAATATATGACATCAATCAAAACGTCAAATTATTTTTTATGTCGGAAGTTCCAAATGAAACTTCGCGCGTTGATTTGTATTTTGATGCAGGTACCATAAAAGGAGAGAAAGGAACATCCTCTTTTGTAAATGGCCTTTTATTGTCTGGTAATGAAAGTATCTCCTCAACTGAAATTAGTCACCAAATGGATTTATTGGGTGGTTTTTTTGAGAGCGGAATTACCACGGAAGGCGCTGTCATTAGTATTTATGCGCTTCGTGAAAATATGCCCGCATTGTTGGAATTGGTTAAAAAATCTATGTCCGAAATGACTTGTACTGAAAAGGAAGTGCAAGAATTGGTGCAAGATAGAAAGCAAAAGTTTCAAGTCAATCTTCAAAAAACTAGATTTTTAGCCCAAAGGGCATTTCAACACAACCTATTTTATTCGCATCAGGACTATGCCAAAGTAGTTGAAGAAGATTATTATGAAAACGTCAAGAGTTCCGATTTAAGACAATTCTTTAGCAACAATTATTTAAACGGTTTGACCAAAATCGCAGTAGTTGGAAATTTTAGTCAAGATTACATCGATGAGATCATTGATCTTTTCGGAGAATGGGTAAAAGAAGGAAAATGCGAATACGCAAAAGACTTCAAAAACAGAGTTGGACTGCACGCTGTAAAAAAAGAAGATGCCATGCAATCTGCCATTCGAGTTGGTAAAATTTTATTTAATAAAACACATCCTGATTACAATGATTTTCTGATTCTTAACACGATAATTGGCGATTATTTTGGAAGCCGTTTGATGGCTAATATTAGAGAAGACAAAGGATTCACTTATGGAATTGGCTCCATGGTTGCCGAATTTAACAATTTTGGCTATTTCATGATTGCGACTGAAGTTGGTAAAGAATTCAAAGAAGAAACCATAAAAGAAATAAAATTCGAGTTGAACAAATTGCAAACCGAATTGGTTCCTAAAGAAGAATTGGATTTAATCAAAAATTACCTACTCGGTCAACTTTTAAAAAGCGCGGATGGTCCATATTCTATGATGGATTTGTATTTGAGCGCTGAAATTCACGGTTTGGGTCTTGATTTTTACAATGAGAGTATCAAAAGCATCCAAGAAATTACGCCGGAAAGAATACAAGAATTGGCTGTCAAATATTTGTCTTGGGAAGATATGACAATTGTCACTGCAGGCTAAGTAAAATATACGTTTTCAGCAACCTAATCAAATACATTTCGTTTATACTATAGATGATTTTTCTTCGTTTAGCTTATATGATTCGTTTTTGTACGCTTGCTGTTTCCTTTTTCCTTTTCGGAAATGGATGTCTGCGCGCTGAAAATCAATCGGTTAAATCAAACAATTTTCTGCCACCACCCGTTTGGTCTTGTATTCAAACCATTGGTTCTGATGTTGTTCTTAAATGGGAACCCGTGCCCGATCCGGGTGGAAATTTTGTCCAATACGAAGTTTATTCTTTAGAGGACGGGCTTTTAACTACAATATCGAACATTGCCACCACCACCTTTACGCATACTGGTGTAACCACAATTAAAAATTATTACATTTCCGTAATCGATAATATTACAGGAGCGACAAGCAGTACAACGATAAAAAATATTGTTTTAACTGTCAATAACCCCAATAATGGAACCGCTCTTCTAACTTGGAACAATTCAGGATTTCCTTTGCCTGCAAGTCCTGCAAGACCGATTCGAATAGAAAGAGAATACCCTGCTGGGAACTGGACAATTCGAGATAGTGTAATTTCAACGACAACTCTATACAGAGACACAATCGATATTTGTCAAGCATTTTTAAATTACCGTATTGTTCATCCGGGCAATGGATGCGATTTTACATCCAATGCTATGGGCGATGTTTTTGAAGACAAAATCACACCTGATATTCCTGTAATTTCTAATGTCACCATTGATACGCTTACCGGAAACGTAAATCTTTTTTGGAACGTTAATGGGCAGCCCGACACCTATGGTTACGTCGTTTATTTGATGGATGCAAATGGATTTTTAGTAGAGATTGATACGGTTTGGGGAATAGGAAACACGAGTTATTCCTATGCCGAAAATACGACAAATGGACCTTTGACTTATTCGATAGCTGCTTTTGACAGTTGTTATACATCTTCGGTTCCGCCAACTTTTCAAACTTCAGCCAAGGCGGATGTACACACCACAGTATTTCTATCTGGCACATATAGCGAATGTGGGTCAGTTGCGGATTTAAACTGGACGGATTATGCCGGCTGGGATATTGACTATTTTGACCTTTTTTATCACGACAACTCTTCTGGATGGATAACCATTTCAAATATCAATGGGAATCAGCAGAGCATCGTTTTACCAAACACTTCCATTTATAAATTTGTAGTTAAGGCCTACAGTTTAGATGGTAGAATTACTTTTTCAAATAGTATACAGCTTTCCGCTACCTCTTCCCCCGCTCCGACCATTAATTATGTCGCCTCGGCATCGGTAATCAATCAACAAGTTAATTTAAAGCATTTTGTGGATACATCTGGAAATGTTTCAGCTATCGCCTTTGAATGGTTGCAAAAAAATGGCACATTTAAAGAAGTCGGCAGAGTTCCCGTGTTTTTGCCGTTTACATCCTTTATCCATGCCGATGCAAATGTTGAACAGATTAATACCTACCGAGCCGTAGTCATTGACAGTTGTGGAAATCAAACCATAATTTCGGATACTGTTAAAACCACCGTTTTGGATGTAGTAGGGGATTCCTTAAATATGATTAATCAGATAAGTTGGACGCCCTATATTGGATTTGACGGACCCATACTTGATTATGAAATTTATAGATCGATAGATGGAGTTTTAGATCCAATTCCTTTGGCAAATGTCGGACCAGTTACTTATGATTATTCCGATTATGTTGGTGAAGAAAATGTTCGAAACACCCTATGCTACCATGTCGTAGCGATTGAGGGTATTAATTCTTTTGGCTTTGCGGAAACAGCAAATAGCAACGTGCAATGCTCTGAATTTCCTCCTAGAGTTTTTATACCCAACGCCTTTACTCCAAATGGCTTCAATCCCATTTTTAGACCCGAATACTCTTATATGGAGTTTCCCGATTTCTACATGAAGATTATTGATCGATGGGGACACGTCATTTTTGAAACAGACAATCCGATAACGGGATGGAATGGGACATTATTGGATGGAACTGAACTAGCACCAAACGATAATTACAAGTATTTAATTCGGTTTTATGGAATTGACGATTTGGAAATGATTTTTACTGGACATTTCACACTTCTTCGATAATTCTATCTTTGTGAAGTGAAAAAAATTCTAGTCATTCAAACTGCATTCTTAGGTGATGTTATTCTGGCAACACCTATCGCTGAAAATTTAAAGTTGAATTTTCCCGATGTCGAGATACATTATGTGGTCAAAAAAGGCAATGAATCTCTGCTTACAAATCATAAATTCATTGATAAGGTTTGGGTTTTCGATAAAAAGAATGGGAAATTTAAAAACATTTTTTCCTTATCTAAAAGTTTGCGAAAAGAGAAGTTTGATCTTGTATTTAATCTTCATCGCTTTGCCAGTTCAGGAATAATTGCAGTTTTAGCTAGAGGCAAAAAACTCTTTGGCTTTAAGAAAAATCCTTTGTCGGTTTTTTACACAAAAAGTTACCCACACGACATTGGAAATGGGCAGCACGAAGTAGACCGTAATCTTTCGCTTTTAGCATCCCTTAATCTACCATCGCTTTTAAGAAGACCTTCTTTGTTCCCTTCCCCAGCAGACGAAAACGAAGTGAAAGATTTAAAATCCACAACTTATTTCTGTATTGCACCAGCAAGTGTTTGGGCGACGAAACAATTACCAAAGTTCAAGTGGATAGAATTACTCAAAATTTTATCGAAAAAAGGACAAATATTCGTTCTCGGAAGTCCCGATGACACTTCTTTTTGTCAAGAATTGATCGATGAGGCGTCTATTGAAGCTGTCAATTTAGCGGGAAAATTAAGTTTGCTCCAATCGGCAGCTTTGATGCGCGATGCTGAACGCAGTTATGTAAATGATTCGGGGCCACTGCATCTCGCCTCATCTGTCAATGCCAATGTTACTGCTTTCTTTTGTTCTACAATTCCTGCATTTGGATTTGGTCCATTATCCGATGATTCTATCGTGCTCGAAGAAGGAGAAAAAATAAGTTGTCGACCTTGTGGCTTACACGGTTACAAAGAATGTCCTTTAGGTCATTTCAAATGTGGAGAAATTGACTTGAGTCGAATTTAAAATTTCTTAAGCATTACGAAATCTTCCATTAGAAATCCATCACCTATTTCAATGTCTTCTTCTTTTATTATTTCGAAGCCAGCCTTTTTATAAAAATTTAGTGCTCGATTATAGCGATTAACATTGAGGTGCAAGCCTAAATACCCATTCGAAAGAGCATATTGTTCTATCTTTTTTAGCATTAATCGTCCCAGGCCTTTTCGATGAAATTCAGGTTTTAAATAAATCTTATGAATTCTAAATAATCCATGTTCAGGATAATTTCCTTCTACACCGACAAAACCAATAATTGTATCGTCCAATTTTAAAAAATAAAACAAATGACCTTTATCTATTTGTTGTCTAAGGGAATCCGGATTGTACATCCAATTCAACATATAGTCTATTTGTTTGGGACTTAGGATGTCAGCAAATGTAATTGGCCATATTTCATGGGCTAACTCAGATAAGAGCTCCATTTCACTTTTATTGGCTTCAATGAATTGATATTCTTCTGAAACATCCATACTTTTGTCGTCAATTATTTCCTCAAAGTTAAATCTTAAATACAGCTTTCAATGAAAAAACTTTTGCTTTTTATTTCAATTATTATTGCAGCAAATTTCTCCTTTGCCCAAGAAAAACATGGTAACACACTAAATATTGGTTTAGGCTTAGGTTACTATGGTTATTTAGGAGGATCCGTACCAGCATTGAATATTAATTATGAATTCGATGTCGCCAATAACTTCACGATTGCCCCCTTCATTTCTTTTTGGAGTTATTACTACACTGAAAGTTACAAAGGAAATAAATATCGATATAGAAGCACTATTGTTCCAGTTGGTGCAAAAGGCTCTTTTTATCTAGATGACTTAGTCAATCTTGATTCTAAATTTGATATTTATCTTGGTCTTTCCTTGGGTTTCAATTTGGGATATGGTAGATGGGATGACGGGTACGAAGGTCCAAAATATTCAAGAACCTATAACCCACTTTATCTTGACTTGCACGCAGGTGCAGAATATCATTTTAATGATAAGCTTGGGATATATTTAGATCTATCGAGTGGTTTTTCAAGTTTAGGATTAGCCATTCATATGTAATTCGATTTATCATAAATAAAAAAAGGCTGAATCATTCGACTCAGCCTTTTTTTTATTTCGTTGCTTTCACTATTGTTTAATGAAGACCTTTTTAACAGAACCTTTATCTGTATTCAACTCTAGAATATACGTTCCGTTTTCAAGGAAACTTGTGTTCAATTTAAATGAATTTGTCACTCCATCATTCGCTTCTTTTACAATTACTCGACCGTTAATATCAAGTACTTTGTAAGAAGAAATTCCAAATGAATTCGATTCAACATTCAAAACTTCCGTTGTAGGATTTGGGAATACCTCTACGAAAGAAGATAAATTAACGCCTTCAATACCCGTTTGGTCAAAACTTATACAATCTGTAGTATCAGAGCATCCACCACCTGCAGGGAAACTGATGATACATGCGAATGACCCTGTAAGAACAAGTGGGGTGTATGACGAACCGTTTGCGCCAGCGATATTTGATATAACAGGACATTTGATCCAACGATAGGTAGCACCAGCTTGAACTGGAACCGATAATGTTGCTCCTGTTTGAGTAACTGTTGTATTAATTACTTGGTAACTTGCCGTCAAGGTAATAACGCTATCGCAACCTGCAGCATTCGGAATGGTTCGAGTGTATGTTCCTGGAGCCGTTATCGTTTGTGTTCCAAAAGTCAATGAAAATCCTTCACAAAAAGACTGAGAAATCGCCGCACTCGTTGGTGACAATTGAACCAATGTTAAAGAAATAGTTGAGTCACAACCAGCAGCATTAGGAATAACTCGAGTATAACTTCCTGCAACAGTCAATGTTTGTGTCCCAAAAGTATAGGAAGCACCAGGACAAATTCCAGCTGTAATTGAAGATGTTGAAGGCACTACATTCGTTAATGTTAATGTTATAACACTATCACATCCGCCAGCAGATGGCAATGTATCATAGTACGTTCCTGGCAATGTTAAAGCTTGACCTCCGAACGTATAACTTGCGCCAGGGCAAAGACCAGCAGCTACGCTTGTATTCAATGCTGATACCAAAGAGACCGTTACTGAATCAGTAAATGAACATGTAGCTAAATTAGCAGTTACCACAGCTGTCGTTGTCGCTGTTGGCGTATAGGAATAAGTAGAACCTGGTCCGTTCTGAGCTACTGTACCATCAATCGTAAAACTATAATTATTAAATATTGTAGAGTTTGTTAAATTGAGCGGTGTAGCTGCACAAATTGAACCATTTGTAGCATTTGAGGATAATCCAATGCCTGATGAAATAACAGCATCAATCATGAAAACACCATAAGCTTGTGAGGTAAAAAATCCACCTCCAAACGCATCAAATCCACAATACTTGTTCGGAAGAACGATGTAGGCGTCTTGTGTTGCTAAAGGGAAATAACCAGTCGTTGCATTTGCCGTTTGTCTGAATCCATAATAAACAGAATCCCCTGAAACATCAATATTACCGTTGAGGAAAGTCAATTCAACTGTTTGTCCCAAATTACTCGCTAGAATCGTATAGGAAGCTGTAGAATCAATTATTACACCTGAAGAGTTTAACAATACACCTTTGATTGAATTTCCTGTATTGGCAGCACCTGTCGCAATTCTTGGACGCACTTTTTTAACATACATTTCTTGGGAGGAAGGCATAACCAAAAGGTTAGCAAAAATACCTGCGCCTGTATTGTAACCCAAACCGCCTGTGACAACGTTTCCAGCAGAATAACCTACGGTATCGCAGTATATGTTTTGATTGGCAACTTTAGAGTCATTTGCTGGTTGTTGGTCGGCTGGAACTGAAACAGTCAGAGTTTGCGACCCTGTAACCGTTTTTGGAACACCCGAGAACGTTAAATTCGCATCTGCTCCTGGAGCAATAGAGGCAATCGTCTGTGTTGTAGTAAATGGATTTGCACCTGCAACGGCAAGAGTCACGACTTTATTTGTCAAAGTAGCGCTTGAAGAATTACGAATGGTGGTATATACATTCTGCGTATTACTGAAAAATAAGTTGTCTTTACCTTTGTCAGCTGTCACTCCCAATACCGCTAAATTGTTCGTGAACGGATTTGGAAAACGGAATCTAATCTCGGGTCTAAAAGCTGAGCTTCCTGTTAAAACAGCCGGTGGCGTTGTGGTTGCCGAGGCAAGAACTTTAACTCCTCCTCCAATTGTTGTATTACAAAAAACAGAAGCTGCTGTTGTAGAAAAGGTTGTACCCAAATAATCGTATGCTACGTACAACCCGCCACCCGTATAAACAAATGGTGTGGTTAAAATCACATCAGCTGGACCTATTGCTGCTGGTAATGTGAACGCACCGTTGTACACACTTGTCATGGTTCCAATCGCTGTTGTCCATGTTGTAGATTTCAAGTTTGTTACGTCAGCGGTATTCTCCAAATAGAATTGGATATTTCCACCTGCTGCAACATCTGGGGCTGTACTAATGGAGAAACCCAAACCATTTAATGAGGTTCCAGTCGGAATCCCTGTTAATTCAGAAGCAGGGATAATCAAATGTCCGCGTATCGTGGTGTGGGCAGCTGTCCCATTAGGAGCTCTGAGTGTGGAAGTACCTCCATTATTCGCTGGAGCCGGCACCGTAAGATTTACTTGTGAATTAAGGACGGTTCCAAATAATATTGAACCTAAAATTAGTGTGAGTTTTCTCATAGTTGCTAAATTTTTATTTGGTCAAATGTAATCTAAAAAGATCATGTTGCAAATTTTTTAACACATTTAGCAAAAAGTGTGAAACCAGTTTTTTTTGAACAAAAAAAAGCCCAGTAAAACTGGGCTTTTTTAATTAAATAGATTTAGTGAAATTTAACCTCCAAAATCATCGAAACGAACATTTTCAGAAGGAACTCCCCAATCATCGCACATTTTAATTACTGCTTGATTCATCATTGGAGGTCCACAGAAATAAAATTCAATATCCTCAGGATTTTCGTGTTTTGATAAGTATTGATCGATTACCGCTTGATGCACGAAACCGACAAAACCGTCTCCGTTCGGGTCATCCATATTTTCTTTCGCTACCCAATTATCCTCTGGTAACGCATTGGATAATACCATGTAGAATTTGAAATTCGGAAAATCTTTTTCTAATGCTCGGAAGTAGTGTATATAGAACAACTCAGCTCTTGAACGACCACCATACCAATACGTAACCTTACGATTCGTTTTTATTGTTTTGAACAACTCATACAAGTGTGAACGCATTGGAGCCATTCCGGCACCACCACCTACATAAAGCATTTCTGCGTCCGAATCATTGATGAAGAATTCTCCATACGGTCCTGAAACAACAACCTCATCTCCAACCTTACAATTGAAAATATAAGAAGATGCAATTCCGGGATTTACATTCATCCAACGGTTTGCATTTCTATCAAAGGGAGGTGCAGCAACACGAACATTCAACATGATTCTTCTACCTTCTGCAGGGTAGGAAGCCATTGAATATGCACGAACAACTTCTTCATCATTCTTCATAACCAAATCCAACATTCGGAAAGGACCTTCTGCCCATTCTTGAACGAATTTATCAGGTTGTCCTGGATGGTCATCTGGATGAGCAGTAATATCCATTTCCGAAAATTTCACTACACATTTTGGGATTTTAATTTGAATATAACCTCCCGCCTTGTAATCCATGTCTTCTGGAATCTCAACGATGAATTCTTTAATGTAGGTCGCAACGTTGAAGTTAGAAACTACCTTCGCTTTCCATTCTTTAATACCTAGAACTTCTTCTTCAACTTCAATGTGCATGTCCTCTTTCACCTTCACTTGACATCCTAATCGCCAATGTGAAGCTATTTCCTTACGAGAAAAATGTGGCTCTTCAGTAGGAAGAATATTACCACCACCCGATTCAACTATACACTTGCATTGAACGCAGGTACCGCCACCTCCACAAGCCGAAGGTAAAAATATTCCATTTGTACCTAATGTTGAAAGTAAAGTTCCTCCGCCATCAACTTCAATTACTTTATCGTTGTTGATTGTAATTTTAATTTTTCCTTTTGGAGATAATTTAGCCTTAGCAAATAATAACATTGCTGTCAAGGTCAATACGACAAACAAAAAGGCCGCAATTGTTATTCCTAATGTCAATCCCATGATTATTTGTTTATATCGTTAGTAATTTGACTTGTAACTGCAGTGGTTGCTTCAGGAGTCGATTTTGCCTCCTCTTTACCATATTTTATTCCACTAAAGCTCATGAAAGCAATACCCATCAATCCAGTTATGATAAATGTAATACCCAAGCCTCTTAATGGAGCTGGTACATTTGAATAACGGATTTTTTCACGAATAGCTGCAATTGCAACAATTGCAATGAACCAACCAATTCCAGAACCCAAAGAGAACGCTGTAGCATCCAAAATAGTTGAATATTGACGATCCTGCATGAACAATGCTCCTCCTAAAATTGAGCAGTTAACGGCAATTAGAGGCAAGAAAATACCCAATGCACCGTATAGAGCTGGAGCAAACTTCTCCACCAACATTTCAACCAATTGGACAATTGAAGCAACGACCGCGATGAACATGATGAAAGAAAGGAAACTTAAGTCCATATCCGCATATTCAGCACCCAACCATGACAAAGCTCCTTCTTTTAAAAGGTAATTTTCCAAAAGGTAATTCACAGGAACTGTAACGA
>JAHEMP010000143.1 GCA_024643585.1 Crocinitomicaceae bacterium
TGCCGGACCAGATAAAGATGTTTATGTCAATGTTGGTGACAATATTGCTCCGGGACAAACAGTTTGTATCATTGAGGCGATGAAATTGTTCAATGAAATAGAAGCTGAAATCAGTGGTAAAATTGTCAAAGTTTTAGTTGACGATGCTTCGCCGGTTGAATACGATCAACCATTGTTCTTGGTTGAGCCTGCTTAAGCCAACGACAAGAATCACAATCCATTTGATAATTAAAAAATTAAGGCATGTTTAAAAAAATATTGATTGCCAATAGAGGAGAAATAGCCTTGCGTGTCATTCGTACGTGTAAAGAAATGGGCATCAAAACGGTGGCTGTTTACTCTACTGCAGACAAAGACAGTTTACCTGTTCGTTTTGCGGATGAAGCCGTATGTATTGGACCGCCACAAAGTTCCAAATCTTACCTTTCCATACCAAATATTATCGCTGCTGCTGAAATAACTAATGCAGACGCGATTCACCCTGGGTATGGTTTCCTTTCAGAAAATGAAAAATTTTCCAAAGTTTGTCAAGAGCATGGTATTAAGTTTATCGGTGCAACACCTGAGCAAATTGCGGGTATGGGCGATAAAGCTTCTGCCAAAGCGACCATGATCAAAGCAGGAGTGCCTTGTATTCCAGGTTCGAAAGGATTGCTGAAGGATGTTGCTGATGCAAAGAAGCAAGCCAAAGAAATAAAGTATCCCGTTATCATGAAAGCTACTGCAGGTGGCGGTGGTAAAGGAATGCGTATTGTTTGGAAAGAAGAAGATTTAGAAGCGCTTTGGGATTCAGCTCGTCAAGAGTCTGCAGCAGCTTTCGGAAACGATGGTTTGTACATGGAAAAGTACATTGAAGAACCACGTCACATCGAAATACAAATTGCTGGCGATAAATTCGGAAGTGCTTGTCACCTTTCGGAAAGAGATTGCTCCATTCAACGTCGTCACCAAAAATTGGTAGAAGAAACGCCTTCTCCGTTTATGACAGAAGAATTGCGCGACAAAATGGGAGAAGCAGCTATAAAAGCAGCTGAAGCCGTGAAATACGAAGGTGTTGGAACAGTAGAATTTTTAGTGGACAAACACCGCAATTTCTACTTCATGGAAATGAATACACGTATTCAAGTGGAACACACCATTACTGAGGAAGTTATCAATTTCGATTTGATCAAAGAACAAATTAAATTGGCAGCAGGAGAGAAAATTTCAGGTAAAAATTATTACCCACAAATGCACTCTATCCAATGTCGTATTAACGCGGAAGATCCTGATTACGATTTCAGACCTTCTCCAGGAAAAATAACAGATTATCACTGTCCAGGCGGTCATGGAATTCGTATTGATTCGCATGTGCATGCCGGTTACACCATTCCTCCCTACTATGATTCAATGATTTCAAAATTAATCGTTGTGGCAAGAACACGTGACGAAGCAATTTTGAAAATGAAACGAGCTCTAGGAGAATACATTATTGAAGGTGTAAAAACAACCATTCCCTTCCACCAAAAATTGATGGACAATGAAGATTTCAAAAAAGGGAACTTCACAACAAAATTCATGGAGACCTTTGAATATTAATATTTGGGACTTTAGGACAAAATAATTTAAAGAGACCTGATTCGGAAACGAATCGGGTCTTTTTCATTTTCGATAATGATGTTTTCAGCCAAAGTATAGAGAACTAATTTTTACAAGGGTAAAAGAGCTTAAATTAAATTGAAATCGTAAATTTATCACCTACCAAAAATTAAAAACGTGAAACATATCATATTTGCATTATTTGTAGTCGTAATGTTTACATCTTTTTCTCAACAAGGAAAAGACTTGTCGCCCAATGATAAGATTGGCCTATGTCTGAGCGGTGGAGGAGCCAAAGGTCTTGCCCACATCGGAATTTTAAAGTTAATCGATTCGTTGGGAATAAAAATCGACTACATCACGGGCACAAGTATGGGAAGCGTGATTGGAGGTCTATATGCGGCTGGCTACACTGGAAAACAAATTGACAGTCTCTCTAGAACAGTAGATTGGGGAATAATCTTGAATCAATATGTTCCTGCCAATGAAATAAATATGGATGAGAAAGATGAATACACCAAATACATTGCTGAAATTCCATATTACAATAAGCAATTCAATGTTACTGGTATAATTGAAGGTCAAAGTTTACAAGAACTATTTACACGACTCACAAGGCATGTCAATCACATAACCGATTTCAATAAACTACCCATTCCATATAGATGCATGGCAGTGGATATATTAACGATGCAACCGGTAGAATTGGCCGAAGGAAATTTGGCACTAGCCATGCGCAGTAGTATGTCTATTCCTACGGTTTTCAGACCCGTAGAATGGGGCGAATATTTATTGGTTGATGGCGGAGTAATGGTGAATTTTCCCGTTCAACAATTACAAAAAATGGGCGCAAATTTTATTATCGGCAGTTACACGGGAGGTCGATTAATGAGCGCAAGTGAATTGAACACTATCGATAAATTATTGGTGCAAAGTAGCAGTTTCTATGGTATTCAAGAAGCCAAAGACGACATTGAAGCCTGTAATATTTTCAATAACATAACACCAAACATGACAGAATATAGTGCTGGTGACTTTAAATTTTCCGATCAAATTATTGATAAAGGGAACGAAGTGGCAACTGTTGTTCGACCTGATTTGATAAAATTGGCAAAAGAGTACCACGACTTTCATGGAAATTACCAACGCAAGGCGCTAAAAGTCAGTGATCAATCTTTTCTGGTAAAATCCATACAAATTGAAGGCATTAGTTCGAAAGAGAAAGAAGACTTTATCTTGAAAAGAATAAATGTTAAACTTGGTGATTCGACCACCTTTGAGGCCTTGGATAAGTCGGTTGTCGATGCCTATTCCAATCGCTATTTCTCAAAAGTATATTACAACGTTTATCAAGACTCTACTGGAGCTAGAATTGTTTTACATGCGGTTGAAGATTACAATGCAAGATTTAAAGGTTCCATTCATTACGACAACATATTTGGAGCTGGAATATTTCTAAACTTCACCCTTCGGAATTATCTAGGCAAAAATTCTCGATTGGTAGTATCGGCGGATTTAGCAGAATCGTTGAAATTTAAAGTCAACTACCGTAAGTACCTACGATCATCACGTTTTAGCTCATTTACCTCTTACTATAATGAAGATATTCAGCAAAAATTTTACACGGCCCAAGGAGGTTTACAAGACACCTATAAAAACAAATACCATGCTGCGTCAACCGCATTATCCTATAACATAAATGTTCCTTCAACTGTTAGTCTTGGCGCATTATTCGAATATTCTTCTTTGAAACCCGTTTTTGATGATCAATCCCTTAATTCTCTGGTTATTGACAAAGTTGATTGCAACATTTATAGTGCCTTTCTCAATTATCAAAGAAATACACTTAATAGCTTGTACTACCCGACGAAGGGAAGTCAATTGTTTGTTGAGAATCGCTTAACCTTATCTACAACTGAAAAGTTTAAAGGCTATTTTACAATTACCGACTCTTTGGGTTTGAACCCTGTAAAATATCCACTTGATCTAAAGTATAAATACAACCCAAGCTATAGAGTTTCTGTCCTTTTCGATGATTACATTCCGATTCACAAAAAAATAAGTTTAGCCTTTTCCATTAAATCAGGAATTATTGTTCAGGATATATATGAAATACGAGACACAAACATAATAACACTTGCCAATGAATCTTCTTTTGCCGAGTATTTTAGCATTGGCGGTATCAACATTACCTCTCGGAATGGAACGGTCGATTTATGGGGATACAGAAACGGTGAAATTATTGCCTCCGCCTTCTCTAGTTTGAGACTTGGTTTTCAATGGGAATGTACAAGTAAATTGTTCCTTACTCCGTTTGCAAATCTATTTTATAGCTCTACGGACCTGAATGATTTTATCGACAACTTAGGTTATGCTTTTGATTATACAAGTAAAGAACCCACGCAAGCCTTAAATTACCTCAATTCTTTTTGCTACGGCTTGAATGTTCGTTACAAAACAGTATTGGGACCAATAAATGTCAATGTTTCGAAAGTTAACAATTTCTCGAAACCAACCGTTTCCTTGTCTATTGGGTATTATTTGTAGTTGCTTTGCTCTTTTTATTATTGAAAAGTGCTGAATACGAATAGCATATCCAATGAATTCGCTAACTTGGTTATTCGATACGAAACTTCGGTTTCATCGAATTGAAATAATAACAATTTAAAAACATACGTATGGAAACTTCAAAAACAAAGGCGCCAAATTGGTATTTGGTAGTGGCCGTCATTTTACTGTTATGGAATTTAATGGGGCTCCTGTCCTTTTTTGCTCATGTTTTTATTACGGACGAAGTCTTGGCTAGTCTGCCCGAACAAGAGCGACAATTGTACGACGAATATCCGTTGTGGACCAACCTCATTTTTGCAATAGCGGTTTTTACTGGCTTTGCTGGTGCAATAGGATTAATGGTAAAAAAGAAATGGGCTCGATTAGCCTTTATTCTTTCTCTTTGCGCCATCGTTCCTCAAATGATTCACAACCTCTTTTTTACGAAATCCATGGAAGTTTATGGAACGGCAGAAGCGGTAAGCATGCCGATTATAGTGGTTGTTTTCGGTATATTATCTATTTGGTTTACCAATTATTCTATTAAAAAGAATTGGTTAAATTAATGTTCGGTTCAAACGCATTTACTTATGAGTAACGATAACAATTCTGATAAAAAAACGCCAAAAGTAATTGGGATTGGCGGAATTTTCTTTTTTTCTGACGATTTAAATGAAACCAAGGAATGGTACACTAAAAATTTGGGGATAGAAATAAACGATTGGGGATCTTCTAGTTTTGATTCCCGAAATATAAACCGTCCCGATGAAATTAATTCCCTTCAATGGAGCCCTTTTAAAAAAGGAGACGACTATTTTTCTCCCTCTCAAAAAGATTTTATGATCAACTATAGAGTTCAAAACATAGACGGTTTACTCGAAAAATTTCGGGCGAACGGGGTAAAAGTTCTTGATGAAATCCAAACCTATGAATACGGTAAGTTCTTGCACATAATGGACGATCAAGGGAACAAAATAGAACTTTGGGAACCTGTGAATAGCTAGTAAAAACCAACTGCTTTCGGCCATATTCACTCGCATACCAAGTTGCGTTATACGCAACTTGGAAAACTTCTCTTACTCAAATCGATTATACTTCTTGTGTTTTTTGCAATAGGTTTACATCATAAACTTAAAAACACAATAGTATGAAAACTTCAATTACATTATCAATGGTCGCTATGTTCTTTATGACGAGCGAAATTCAAGCACAAAGCTTTAGTGTTAAAGCTGGCGGTAGTCTTAATCAAATTACCGATATAGTGGAAAGTTCCACCCAACAAGAGCCCGGTTACAAATCTGAGTCTAAAAACGGTTATTCACCTGGATTTACAATCAGTGGTGCTTATGAATATGCTTTTACAGACAATTTTAGTCTTGCAACAGGCTTAACCTTTCGTCAAGCAGGTGGTAGATTTTCAATGGAAGAATCGTATACAAGTCCGTTCGAATCTTATGACTTGAAATATGACGCTAAAATTACAACCTATCATCTTGAAATTCCTTTGTTCCTTAAGGCTGGATTTATGGCTGGAAATGCGAAAATTTATGGGCTTTTTGGAGGATTTGGCAATTATTCACTAAGCGGAAAGTATCGCACCGAGACAGAATATAATATGTCTGACAGTTTTGGAAATACCTATTCTGGTAATGAATCCGATTCTGACAGATTTGACATTGGTTCAAACGAAGATAAAGATGATATGGTCGCTTTTAATTACGGCATCATTCCTGGCATTGGTGTTCAATATAAAAATATTCAAATTGAAGCTACGTACAACATAGGTTTGAATCCCGTTTTTCACCAAAGTGATGAGGACAACAAAATGCGCAGCATCAATTTAACAATCGGCTATGTTTTCGGGAAATAGAAAACCTTTTTACAAGTATTAATTCACCTTACGGCTCTTGAGAAATCAGGAGCCTTTTTTAATTCATAAAAAGGGGCGAATTAATTAAACTTTTTCCTTAATTTAATAGGAGCATACAAAAAATCAAATGACCGAACCAAGCGATTTCGCAGAGAAATTTATCAATCAAACGAATTACCCTATTTTTTTAACCGGCAAAGCGGGAACAGGTAAAACTACTTTTCTTAGACATATTGTAGAATCTACGCACAAACAGACTGTTATTGTCGCTCCAACTGGTATAGCCGCATTGAACGCTGGAGGTGTCACAATC
>JAHEMP010000144.1 GCA_024643585.1 Crocinitomicaceae bacterium
CAAACTTAATTAACAAGCCCGAAAAAGACGTCTTAGACCAATATTATTCCTTAAAAAATGCTTTGAAAAAATACCGAACAATCGAAAAAAATGGTGGTTGGGATTCTATTGTCATACCCGACAAAATGAAAACTTTGAGATTAGGAGACTCTTCAGAAGTGATTCCCCAAGTACGAAAACGACTTTTGGTTACTGGAGAATTGGCTACCGATTCAAATAATCAAAAATTTGATATGGAACTCATGACTGGATTATTGAAATACAAACAGCATATCGGGATTTCTCCAGATTCTATTTTGACGTCCAAAAATATCCAGAAAATGAATATTCCAGTAAGCGAACGTATAAAAACTATTATGGTCAATATGGAACGCTGCCGATGGGTTTCGCCTAGTTTAACCAAAACCTCACAATTTATTGTGGTTAATATTCCGTCATTTACCCTTACTTTTTTCAAAGATGGAAACCCTGAATTAATTTCCAAAGTTGTTGTGGGCAAAGCAATGAATGAAACGGTAGTTTTTAGTGGTGAAATGAACCAAATTGTATTTAGCCCCTACTGGAACGTTCCTCCAAGTATTTTGAAAAAAGAAATTCTACCAGCAATTGCCAAGAACTCAAACTATTTGGCCAAAAACAATATGGAATGGTTTGATGGCAGGGTGAGACAAAAACCTGGACCTAAAAATGCTTTGGGTTTAGTGAAATTTCTTTTTCCTAATTCGCACACCATCTACATGCATGACACCCCATCGAAAAGCTTATTTAATAGAGATAACCGAAGTTTTAGCCACGGTTGCATTCGCGTAGAACGCCCTCGAGATTTAGCTATTACGATTCTGAAAGACGATCCTAATTGGACTGTAGAAAAAATAGACGCAGCTATGCAATCTGGTGTTGAAAAATATTATGGCCTAAAAAAAAGAATCCCAGTTTATATTGGGTATTTTACAGCTTGGGTAGATCGTGAAGGAGAAATTCATTTTTACGATGATATTTACAACAGAGATGAACGTTTAGCAGAATTGTTACTTTCGAATTAAAACAAAGAGGCTGCCCTTTTCGGACAGCCTCTTGTAGTGGAGAATACCGGAATCGAACCGGTTACCTCTTGCCTGCCAGGCAAGCGCTCTAGCCAAGTGAGCTAATCCCCCAAATATTTTTTATAGAACTTAGTAACCTTCACGATTCTATCGGGACGCTCTAGCCAACTGAGCTAATCCCCAAATATTTTTTTTAGAACCTAGTAATCTTCCCGACTCTATCGGGACGCTCTAGCCAAGAGAGATAATTCCTCATTGGCGAGGCAAATATAACATATAAATTCAGCACAAAACAAATTTCGAAAATAAAATATCAAGCTTCCCCTAATATTTTTAACTTTACATAAAAATAGGTGAAATGAAAACGCAAAACCCAAACGGATCCATAATCACGACAATAGATGACCAAATTGCAACACTCGAATTTGGGCATCCAGCTAGTAATTCTTTTCCATCTGAATTACTAACCAAATTAACAAATCAACTCAACGATTTGAGCAATAATCCTAGTGTCTCTATAATAATTTTAAAAAGTAGTGGTACAAAAGCATTTTGCGCTGGGGCTTCTTTTGACGAACTTTTGGCAGTTTCTAATCAAGAAGAAGCCACAAAATTCTTTTCTGGATTCGCCAATGTGTTGAACGCTATGCGCAATTGCTCAAAAATAATCATCGGAAGAATTCATGGAAAAGCAGTTGGAGGCGGCGTTGGAATTGTTGCTGCCTGTGATTATACTTTTGCAACTATTGAATGCAATTTGAAATTGTCAGAATTGGAAATTGGAATTGGACCTTTTGTAATTGAACCAGCCGTAACCCGAAAAATTGGAAAATCGGCAATGACTGAAATGACTTTAGATTCTGAATGGAGAACAGCCACATGGGCAAATCAAAAAGGACTTTTTTCTAAAGTCTATGCCAACCAAAAAATGTTGGACACAGAAATCACTGTTTTTGCAAAAAAATTAGCCAGTTATAATCCAGAAGCCTTATCCCAAATGAAAAAAGTATTTTGGGAAGGTACCGAAAATTGGAGTACTTTGTTATATGAAAGAGCTGATATTTCTGGCAAACTAGTACTTTCCGATTTTTCTAAAAAAGCATTAAGCAAATTTAAAAAATAAATAATAATGTACCTTTTAATCCCTTTTTTACAAGTAAATGTTGCAGACAAATTGAAAGACGCACCCGACAATAGTTATCAAATAGGAGTTGTCATTGGTTCCTTTCTCCCTTTTGTCTTATTGGTTGGAATTGCCTACTGGATGTATTATAGAGCGAAAAAAGCTGACAAAAAGGAGTAGATTCACTAAATTTGCACTCAAATAAAAATAGCATGAGCAAAATCAGGATTACAAAACAGTTCAGTTTCGAAACCGGTCACGCACTTTATGGTTATGACGGCAAATGCAAAAATGTGCATGGGCATAGTTATAAATTGTCGGTTACCGTAATTGGATCTCCTATAACAGACCGTAACAACGTAAAATTTGGAATGGTAATTGATTTTACCGACTTAAAGAAAATTGTAAAAGAAGAAATTGTCGATCAGTTTGATCATGCTACGGTTTTCAATGAAACTACACCACATATTGAATTGGCAAAAGAATTAGAATCTCGTGGACATCACGTAATCTTAGTTAACTACCAGCCTACAAGTGAAAATATGGTAGTCGATTTTTCGAAACGAATCATCAGCAGACTACCTGAAAACATTGGTCTTTTTTCACTAAAATTACAAGAAACCGAATCTTCCTTTGCCGAATGGTTTGCGAGTGATAATCTGTAATCTTCATACACGAATTTCCACTTTCATCGAAAAACAAAAAAATGACACGAATTTCACGAATTAGCACAAATTCTAGACATTATAAATTTCACTAATCTTCCATAATACGAAAATTGGTGTAATTTTATTTTAAAATCACTCTAATTCGTGTAAATTCGTGAAATTCGTGTTAAAAAAACATACTTTAGCTTTATGCAAATACCACCCAACAAAAAAATATATTTCGCCTCCGACCAACATTTTGGTGCGCCAACACCTGAATTGAGTTTTCCAAGAGAGAAAAAATTTGTGGCTTGGCTCGACAAAGTCAAAGAAGATGCAGAAGTTATTTTTTTATTAGGTGACTTATTTGATTTTTGGTTTGAATATAAAACCGTAGTACCCAAAGGTTTTGTTCGCGTTTTAGGAAAATTGGCAGAAATTCGTGACAGCGGAATTCCTATCTATTTCTTCGTGGGTAACCACGATTTATGGATGAATGATTATCTTGAAAAAGAACTTAATATTCCAGTATATCACGACAATCAAGAATACACTTTCAATGGAAAAACTTTCCTAATTGGTCATGGCGATGGAAAAGGTCCCGGTGACAAGGGCTACAAAAGAATGAAAAAAGTATTCACGAATCCTTTTTCAAAATGGCTATTCCGATGGCTTCATCCTGATATTGGAGTTAAACTTGGACACTATCTTTCAGTAAAAAACAAACTTATCTCTGGCGATGAAGACGTAAAATTTCTTGGCGAGGATAATGAATGGCTAATATTGTATTCCAAAAGAAAATTGGAAACCAAACATTACAATTACCTTGTATTTGGCCACCGTCATTTACCTATGAAAGTCACTGTTGGTGAAAATTCCGAATATGTCAATCTGGGTGACTGGATCAATTATTTTACTTATGGTGTTTTTGATGGAGAAACTTTTGAAGTAAAAAAGTTTGAGTGAATTTATAAAAAAGCATCTCTTCCAAAATAATGATTAGTTTTCATTATTTTCATGATCATCCAAATCTTTTTGTAAATCTAAATTTCTAAAAGAAGGTAATTTTAGTCCTGTGAAAATTACTACCAAGAGTGTCATACTTCCTCCAAAAACTACCGCAGTAACCGTTCCCATCAATTTTGCAGTCAACCCACTTTCGAAAGCTCCCAACTCATTAGATGAACCTACAAAAATCGAATTCACTGCTGCTACACGACCTCGCATATGATCTGGAGTTTTGAGTTGTAAAATCGTTTGTCGAATAACCACTGAAAAACCATCCGTCACACCACTCATAAACAAAGCCAAAACCGATACCCAAAAAACTGTAGAAAGTCCAAAAGCAATAATACAGAGTCCGAAAGCAAAAATGGCTGCCAACAATTTGATACCTGCATTTTTATAAAAAGGCAAATGAGCCGAAACAAACATAGTAAGTAAAGAACCGACAGCCGGAGCAGCTCGTAAAACTCCAAAACCTTCTGGCCCCACTTTTAAAATATCTTGGGCAAAAATAGGCAAAAGTGCAACTGCACCACCAAAAAGAACTGCAACCATATCCAAGGTTAAAGCCCCTAAAATTGATTTATTGGTGTACACAAATTTCACGCCTTCCTTCAAACTATCCATTATAGGTTCTCCTATTTTTGGATTTAAAATAGGTTTCGAAGCAATTTGAGATAAAACTAGTAATGCAAAAATAGAACATGCAAAAATAGAACACATAGACCAATGCACTCCAATCCAAGTAATCGAAAAACCTGCTACAGCTGGCCCAACAACGGCACCAATTTGCCACACAGAACTGCTCCAAGTTGCTGCGTTAGGATAGGCCTTTTTAGGGACGATTAATGACATTAATGAAAATATTGTTGGTCCTAAAAATGCTCTAACTAAACCACCTATAAAAACTAAGAAATAAATAGAATACAAAATAGTGTTGACTGAAAAATCACTAACAATTCTTGGCCAAGTCAATAAAAACAGCCCAAAACTAATTACCGAAAAACCAAGAATACATTTTAAAAGCATTCCTTTTTTCTCGTTTTGATCTACAATGTGTCCTGCAAACAAAGCCATTGCAATTGCCGGAATCACCTCCATTAATCCAATTATACCCAACGAAAGGGCGCTTTTGGTCAAACTATACACTTCCCATTCTATGATAATAAATTGCATTGACCAGGCAAAAACCATGGCAAAACGCAAAACTAAAAACATATTAAATTCTCTATAACGCAAAGCTGCGTAGGGATCTTTTTTCTTCATTAATTGACAATAAATTACTTAATATCTTTTAATCTCAATTGAATGGAAGTTTTACCATTCCACTCATTTTCATCAATACAATAAACTGCTTCAAACGTTTTTTGATGTGTTGTAACCTCCATTTTATTCCCCAATCCAAAACCAATCGCGGCGATTCCTTCTGAATTATTTTGTTTAACAAACAGTTTTAAATGTTCCTCTCCTACTCCTAATTTTTGAGCGTATCCAGTATCTTTGACGTTTTTGGTCAGGAAAACAGGTGTCATATTTTGTGGACCAAAAGGCTCGAATTGCTTCAAAATTCGAGTTAGTTTTGGGGTAATATCAGAGAAATTAATTTCGGCATCTATCGAAATTTCTGGCGTCAACATATCAGGATGAATAGTTTCTTGAACCACTTTTTCGAAAGCATTTTTAAATGTTAAATAATTTTCTTCTTTTAAGGTCATTCCTGCCGCATACATGTGACCCCCAAATTGTTCCAAATGTTCCGAACAAGCTTCCAAGGCATTGTAAACATCAAACCCTTTTACAGAACGCGCCGAAGCAGCGTATCTGTCGCCACTTTTGGTAAAAACCAAGGTTGGTCGATAATAGGTTTCTATCAATCTCGAAGCGACAATTCCAATCACTCCTTTGTGCCAATCTTCTTGAAAAACTACCGAGGTAAAGCGTTTTTCTTCCTTATTTTCTATAATTTGACTAAGCGCTTCTATGGTGATTTGTTTGTCCAAATCTTTCCTTTCAGAATTATACGCTTCTATTTCCGAGGCAAATTGTTGCGCTTGCTCAAAATCAAATTCCGTTAATAATTCTACTGCATGATTCCCGTGTTTGATACGTCCAGCTGCATTGATTCTGGGTGCGATAATAAAAACCACATCGGTAATATCTAATGTTTTCTTTTTTACTTGATGGGTCAATGCTTTAAATCCAGGTCTTGGATCAGCGTTAATAACCTGTAAACCAAAATAAGCCAAAACACGATTTTCTCCTGTCATCGGAACAATATCTGCGGCAATGGCTGTTGCTACCAAATCCAAATACGAAGTCAAATCTTCTACGCTTTGATTCCGGTTTTTACCCAATGCTTGAATTAATTTGAACCCAATGCCACAACCACACAATTCATCATAAGGAT
>JAHEMP010000145.1 GCA_024643585.1 Crocinitomicaceae bacterium
TGTACCTGTAGAATTTGGTTTTTTAATCCAAACATATTCTACTGGACCGATACCACCTGTTGCTGGTAAAATACTAATAAAACCTTCTGGATCGAACGGACCACAGTTTTGTTGGTCATAACCAATTGCACCTGGAGAGGTTAATTGACAACATGCAGGAGCACTATTGATGGTTGTTGAAGCTACCCCTGAGCAACCGTTTGCATCCGTTGCTGTTACAGAATAGGTTGCAGGAGCCAATCCATTAATTGTCGCAGTTGTGGCTCCGTTACTCCACAGGTACGTGTAAGGTCCAGTTCCACCAGAAACAGATGCGGTTGCAGATCCTAAATTATTATTGTTGCAATCGCCATCTGTTTTTGTAATAGTTGCTGTTAAACCATTCGAAGCATTTACTATTACACTAATCATGTTTGATTCACCGTTGTAGCTTGTACAACCAGCTCTTCTTGCACATCTAATATAATAAGTCGTTGAAGTTACACACGGTAAACTAAGTGTAGGTGTATTTGTCGATCCAGGCACCATTGTCCAACCATTATTTCCATAATTTGGATAATTCGGTAGAGAATTTTGCATCCAAACATATTCTATTGCTCCTGTTCCAGAACCGCCACTTGGTAAAGTTGTATTGCCAATGGTCAGACCACAAGCCTGACCGCAAGATGTTGCACCACCATTAATTGTTCCACCTGAAGTTAATGGGCAACAATTAATCGTAATGCTAATTTTGTTTGATTCACCTAGCCAACTTGTACAACCAGATCTTCTGGAGCAACGAACATAATAAGTTGTTGAATTTACACATCCAGGAGATAGGGTGGAGCTGTTCGAATTTGGAACTGCCGTCCAACCATTTGAAGTGGAAACAGGTGAGCTCCCTGTTGCACTCTGCATCCAAACATATTCAATTGTACCAGATCCGCCAGTAGGTAATGCAGAACTTCCCAAAATAACATTGCAAACTGGTTCGCAACTAGTAGTACCGCCATTTATTGTACCACCATTTGTTATATTATCACATGGAGGAGTGCACGAAACATAACTATTGTCAGTAGTTCCATTGTCATAATTTTGATTTAATGCAGTAGCTGCTGAATTGAATTGTGAAGCAGTATAACCTGAAGTTGTGTTGCATCCTCCAATAACATTATTTGCCAAAGCCAGGAAAGCGTTAACTGTCATTCCTGCAAACGTCCCTGAATTGATTGTATAGTTACCCAAAGATACACTCGATGGTGAAAAGTTTGGATCGGTAGCGTCAAAAACGACGTTCAATGTCAAAGCAGTCAACTGACTCACCAAAACGTTACCTGCCGATGTAGAGGGGTTAGTATAGGAGGCTGATAAAAATGTCCCAGTACCTCCTGCTGGCAAAAAATTTATTATTGCTGCAGGTGTTGTGAATAAGTACTTATATCCTGATGCACAGCCAACTGTCAAACCTGATGGAAATGCTGAGCTAAAATTAGCATTCATGTAGTTTGTCGCCGTATTACCATTGGGAGCTCCCCAACCACCTACGGTGTAGGTTCTACCCTGACATGCATTTTGTGCCTGTATATTTGTCGTAAACAACAATGTAGACATCACAAAAAACGTTAGCAAACCGCTTAAAAAGCTGCTAGAAAAATTCTTTTTCGATACAATAGTTTCAGTTTCCATTTTCATAAGTTTTAACTCTATTAAGAGTTTGAGTGTCAAATTTGCCTGGAGATGGCTATTTGGAAATAAGAAGAAACTAAAAAAATATTCAAAATATTGAAATCATCCGGTCCGGAAAAAAGGCTAGTAGCAATAAACCTAAAACTTGAGTGTTTTCAATATGTAGTATGAGATTTTCATCTCGTAGTTTGTAATTAAAAAAATCTCATTACAATTTGAAAGGAGATTTTTCGTTTACAACGTTAAGGGTTATTAGCTTAAATTCAAATGAAAGGAATAGTAATTATCGCCATTGTTCATAACTTATTAGACAAAATAAAACACAGCGTTAAAAATAAAAATCTGATAATCAATTAAATAAATAAAATTTTTATATCACTATTTTGAGAAATAGGGAGGATACTAATTACAAATCAAAATTTACTATTTTAACATTTATAGCTATAATTGTTAAAAATCTGTAAAAAGCAACTCAAAGTGAGGTTATTACCAATTATACTTACAGTAAAAATGGTCTGTATGCCTGTTAAATCGGTACTTTGAAGTTATTAACATTTTCATAAATGATAACATTCAGAAAATTTTACTCATTTATTTTATTCTATCTTAGATTTAAAATAAATTTTTCAACGCATTTTTTTCTAGTAATAATTTATTGACAATCTAGGAGTAAAATTGTTCGTTGATTTTATCAATCGTAAATTATGTGATGAAAATTAAGAATGTAAACGTTCGAGTATTAAAACTTTTTTATATTTCGCATCTTTAAATATGGAGGTTTTAATATCAGGATAATTCAAGTTGTCTATATCTTCTGAGAGCTTTTCGAATTAAATACAATTTAAACTACAACGAAAATCGCATTCATTTTTGTTTACTATTTTATCTCAAAGCCAATAATCTTGACTTAAGTTTTTCTAAACGAATGATAACATCGGCGTGTTGAGTTGCTGAATTTTTCGTAGTAGTTCCGATTCGATTATCATCATTTAATTCACCGGATTTTAAAGCCATTTTTGCTCCCTCTAGAGTATATCCTTGCTCTTTCACCAAACTGTAAATCTTGTTAAAATTTAGGATGTCTTTTGGAGTGAATAAACGGTTGCCTTTCTTGTTCTTTTTTGGCTTGATAATCGTGAATTCTTTTTCCCAAAACCGTATTAAAGAGGCATTAACGTCGAACATATCGGCTACTTCGCCGATGCTGTAATAGAGTTTTGTTAATTGAAATTCAGTTATTTTACTCAAGACTATTAAAGTTTGATTATCGAAAATAGTTATAATTTTGCACTCTTCATGAAAGTCAAGGTTGGATTTCTATTTTTTTTATCATTGATGTTTTGTTCATTTCGTCCTGCAAATGCTCAAAATGACACGATAAACAAGGCAAAAAAGGCAATTTTGCCCGCAAATCCGGCTGCCCTTAAAAAACAACAACAAAGAATCTCAGATTCCATTGCATTGGTGCAAAAGCAAAATAAAGTAGCTGTCAAAGAGGTTCTATTTCTCTCTTCATTGGAGGCAGATTCATTAAAAAAAGTAGAAGATTCACTTGCGAGAGTTGATGCAAGAAAACCAAGTGCTGAAGCCGACAATTTGATCAAATTCGCCAAGACATTTTTGGGGACTCCATATCGTTGGGGTGGAACTACGCCGTCAGGTTTCGATTGCTCGGGTTTCATCTATTACATTATGGGAAATTTTGGATTCAGTACTACTCGAACGAGTTACGGACTTTCTGAATTGGGTAGAGTCGTTAAACTTTCAGACGCTCGACCCGGCGATTTGATTTTTTTTAAAGGAAGAAACGTCAACAGTTCGGCTGTAGGTCATGTTGGCATGATTGCCGAGGTGACTGATGATGCAATAATGGTGATTCATGCTTCAACTAGCCGTGGGGTAGTGCATGAAAATTTTAAAACTAGTCGCTACCTCATTCCACGTTATATCAAGGTAAAGCGTTTGGATTTTGGTGAGGAATAATTTGGTTGTGGAAGTTATAAATAACAGGGATAATTGGCCTATTCAAAAGCTTATATTGTCAGCTTTTTTTGCGCTATTAATTCGGATTAGTAAGCATAAAAAAAAACACCGCAAACCGTTTCTAAAAACATAAATTTGCGGTGTTGAATAAGATGTTTATCTTAAAATCTAGTCTAATTTTACTTTCCCAAATCTACTTTTACCAGCACCTGCAACAGTTGCGGCATTTCCAGAAATAAAGATTTCGCCATCAGACAACACAATAGCATCGGTGATATTGATAAAGATATCGTAAACATCAATGAAGTAAGGTTTTACTTTGCCTTTGTTGTCGATGTCTACAATGGCAATAGCATCGGGAGAGGAACAAATGTATTTTTCAGGTCTGTTTTTTGTGCTGTAAACGAAATTATTGTAATCAAATTTCTTTCCGTTTTTATGGTGGTCGTTATAGGATAAAATCAAATGACCATCCGATTCGTTTATGATTAGCCCCATATGGTCGTCCCAGACTATTGAACCATAACCTTGACGGAATGGAATGGATTTTGCCCAAATATCATCGTTATGAATTCCAACAACCATTACTTGTTCAAATTGAGTACCAGGCGAAAAAGAGTTACCTCGAATTTGTCCGGTTTGGGATGTTAAAACGAAATAAATATCGCCTTTGTCCGTAATTTCAACATGGTATAAACTACTGTTCTCGTGTGTTGTGCTAATTTCTGACATTTCATAAGTCATCAAACTGTTGTTGGTTGGCTTTCCCTGGGCATTCAAAGTAAATTTGAACAGGCCGGTTAATACAGTTGAGTCTTTCGTAATAGTTCCGTAAAACCCTGCCATAATGTATTCTCCGGAAGAGCTTTTCTTAACTGAAAGAATTCTACCATCGTAATTGTCGTCAAGGATATCGTCAAGAGAAAAATCATAAATCAACCGACCAGTTTTCCCATCGTACAAACTAGCCTCCGAATCTTCTTCTGTTAGGTTTTGAATCAAAAACACATCCTTACTTAACGCAAAATATTTAAAAGCCTTAGCATCAGGATCGAAAATGAATTCCTCAGTTACCACATTGTCGTTTGCAGTAACTAGATCCAATTGTCCATAAAGTACTTTTTCTTTTCCCGTAATATTGTCTTTTCGACTATAAATACCTTGGTAATTTTCGTTTGAAATGACAACTGAACTATATTGATAATCTGCTTTCTTTCCTAAATCTATTTCAAAAAGGAGTTTCCCTTGTTTTTCAATTTTTGACAAATCGCTTTCTATCTCGAAAAAACCGAAATATTTCATCTTACTGTCTTTGCTTAAATGCGAAACGATAATCCCGATTCCATCCTTGTATTCTATCAAAGATTGAATGGAATTAAACAAACTGAAAGATACTCCTTCCAAATCACCCGTTACGCCATCAAGGGATAAAGTTTCCATCAATTCAAGCTTGTCCGGTGAGAATTTTTGAATTGATTTTAACTGTTCATTGACAGTATAAAGACTTCCATTTTTATAAACAAAATCACTTAAGTTATTTGTCTTTTTTAATTTTTCTCCCCAAACTACTTTTTCGGGTGCTTTTTGAGCCAAACTGAAGTAAGTGAAGCTCAAAAGCAAAATTATGCTCGCTATTATTTTCATACAAATAGTTAATGAATGATGATTATCTTTTCCCTAAGTAATATCCAAAAGTCAAAGAAGTTTGGTTAAGTTTCAAAGTTTCATAGCGACGTGGGTCACCAATCAAATTAATCAAGCCAATAGAATGTCGTAGGTCTATACGAAAAGCCTCAGTTGAATAACCTAGGCCAATAATTCCTCCCATATTGAAATAATCAGATTTTACATCCTGAGCCAAATCGTTTGGGTACAGATTACCAAATTCATCTGTTGTACTAGTTGGGCTTAAAAAACGATCAAAGGTCGCTCCTGCAGAAACAAAAACTTCTCTTGTGATTTGATAGTGCCCCAGTAATTTTAATGAAAAAGTCAATGCCTTTACATCGTATTGCGAAACGGCACTAGTATTGTTTGCATCGTTGGGGTCAAATGGAATACTATACAAAGGGTTAAACTTCTCTTCGTAAGACCCTTTAACTTGGGATATGTCAAACTCATACGAGGCATTAAATTTGGACGCCAATACGTGTGAGTAGGACAATCCTAATGCCGGTGCAAAAGACCCTTTGAAGTCTTTTATTTTAGTGCCATCCATTTCTTTTAATGAAAAAGAATTCTTTTTAACACCGAGGTTCACAACCATACCCGAATGTCTTTGGGCCATAGCACAGGATGAAAAAGTAACAATTGCAATAAGACCAAATGTAAATTTGGAAACGTTAGGTTTTAGGTTCATAGTATTATTTATAAAGTGAATAATTTCGGGTAAATTTAGCATAAATACTATAAGGTTAGTCTATTATTTAAATCCTAATAGATTATTGACTCTACAAATAGATTTCTTGTATTATCGAAAGCAATTCTCGCCTACAATTGAAGAACTGAAATATTGGCTGAATCTTATTTTTTTATTACCTTTCCGATAGAACTATTTTACCTTCGCAAACAG
>JAHEMP010000008.1 GCA_024643585.1 Crocinitomicaceae bacterium
AGTCATTAGCGCAATTGCTACAGGGAATTGATGGAAAATTATCCCAAGAAGTAGGCCGTTTTCACCGTGTTCATGACCATGGTGGCCATATTCAATGATGGTCCCTGCACCTAAAGGAATTCCTTCAATGAAGGAGTGAATGGAAAGCGAAATAAGCAGAGCCAGAGGCATTTTTTGATTTTTATGCACATGAATGTGGCCGTGTTCAATTCCACCAGAGAAAAACTCAAGTACCAATTGAACCAGAAATCCAATAAGAATAAAAAGACCTATATTTTCAGATCCATTTTCATAAAGTTCAGGGACAAAATGGATAAACGCAATGGATAGCAAAAAGCCGCCACTAAATGCGAGCATTAATTTGATGAAATTTTTTCTATGCTTGTCAAAAAAGCTAACAAATACACCTCCAGCTACTACAGCTAATACCAACCAAATGATCGTCCAAATCATATAACACTATCCTTTTTACAAACTAATATTAATCGAGGAGAAGTTTCAGCCTCAAAAGCACTTAAATTGAAATCACCAAAACATTCCTCTATTCTCAAATTTGCCTTCAATAACATTTCTTTGATCTCTTTCATTCGAAAGCCCCTTACTTTTTCTTCAAAATAGTGCTTTTTTCCAGAGCATTCGACTTCAATATTCTTCGTAATAAATTTTCCGTCGAAGCTTCTTTTTATATCGAAATTGACATTGTCGATATTTTTATTCTCTGATTCAATAAGGTGTTGAACAGCAGTATTGGTATTCAAATAGTCCAATAGAAATATTCCTCCGGGCTTCATCATTTTTGAAATTCCATTTAGTACCTTCTGATTTTCTTCATCTTGATCGAAATAACCAAAACTTGTAAAAAGATTAAATACACAATCAAAAGCAGTTTCATCAAAGGGTTCTCTCATATCTTGAACCCGAAAATGCAGTTTTTCATTTTCGAATTTTTTGGCAAAAGCAATACTTTGTTCCGACAAATCAACCCCCAGAACATCCATGCCTAATTCATTAAGCGTAATGGAATGCCTCCCTTTTCCACACGCCAAATCCAGTACGTGAGAATTTACGGGTAATTTCAAATGATTTAATAGATTAACGATAAATTTCCGAGCTTCTTTATCGTCTCTATCTCTGTAAAGCAAATGGTAAAATTTTGTATCAAACCATGAGGCAAACCATTCTTTTGTATTCATAGTTGCCAAAGATAGAGTTTATCAACACTGAAGTAGTAAAAAACCATTAAAAATTGAGCATTTTGTAACTTTCAAAATACTATATTTGTTAGGTATCTATTTCTATATATGACGCTGAGTAACATCTACAATCTATATAAAACCCTTGAAGAGGAATCTATTTTACTTTCTTTCAAAGGAGTTTTTACATCGGATTTACTGACGTCAATTTTGCAAATAATGGAATCTAAATTATCGTATTTAGAAGAAAGTCCAAAGATCAAAAGAAAAGTCTTCAACGTTTTAGTCGAATGCTTGCAAAATCTTTATCATCATATAGATACCGGAGAGATTATTCAAGATGGTAATCATATGGCAGATGGAAGGTCGGCTTTGCTCATGATTGCGCGCGTGAATGGTTCTTTTTATATACGAACAGGAAATTATATTTACAATGATGTTTCCGTTGAATTGGAAAGACGCTTGAACAAAATCAACAGTCTTGAAAAGGAGGACTTGAAATTATATTATCAAGAAGTGCTAGGAGATGGTTTACGCTCTGACAAAGGAACAGCCGGATTAGGTATGATAGATATTGCGAGAAAGTCTGGCAATAAATTGGAGTATCAATTTCTTGATGTAGGAGTTAATTATCGTTTTTTTTGTCTCAATGTAAAAATTGACTGACATTTTATTTTAAGATTATGGAGAATTTAATTTTAGACGGATCTGCAAAAACACCAGCCGTAAATTTTGATTTCAATAAAGGCTCAATGGAGCTAAAGGGAAGGTCAATACCTGAAAATTCTGTAGAGTTTTATCAACCTTTGAACGAATGGATTGACAGTTACGCTGCAAGTCCAAAAGGTAAGACCGTAGTCGATATTAAATTGGAATATTTTAATACTTCTTCGTCAAAATGTATTTTGGATTTGTTCAAAAAATTGGAAAGTTTAAATGGCGACGCAACCGAAGTCATTGTGAACTGGTATTTCGAAGAGGATGATGAGGACATGGAAGAAGCGGGGGAGGATTACCAAGCAATCATTGGACTTCCTTTCAATATGATTGAGGTCGAAGAAATTTAATTAAAGTGACAATTGGTCTAACTGGCGGAATAGGTTCAGGAAAATCTCTGATTTCCAAAATTTTGGAATCTTTAGACTATCCTGTTTTTAATTCTGATGCACAGGCTAAAATTATTGTAGAAGAAGACCACACGTTAAAAACCGAAATAATAAAACTCTTGGGTGATCGTGCTTATGAAAACGATAAGTACGACAGACAGTATGTATCACAAATAGTTTTTCACGATGAAAGTAAGCTTAAAGAGCTGAATAATATTATTCATCCAGCAGTTAGAAAATCTTTCAAACTTTTCGCAGAAAATCAAACATCCAAACTTATTTTCAACGAGGCAGCCATTTTGTTTGAAACTGGTGCCTATAAATCATTTGACAAAACTATTTTAGTCTGTTCGGACGAAGAAACCCGTCTAAAAAGGGTGATGAAGAGAGACAAGACGGAAAAAAAAGAAGTTCTTGCTCGCTTTGCAAAACAATGGTCCGATGTTAAAAAACGGCCATTAGCTGATTTTGTAATTGAAAACGATGGAGAGCGATCCATATTAATGCAATTGGACGCTATTTTAAAGATTTTAAACTAACTATTTCTCACTCAAATCTTCATAGTCATCAAAATTATCTGAGTCATTAGGTTGCTCTATACTGTTGTTTTGATGGATTGATTTGGGATTAATTAATAGAAGCACGGATTGTACAATTTTGTTAAAGACAGAAAGCAAAAAGAAGAAACCAACAATTTTAAATACAAAACCGAAAAATGCTGCTTCTTCGATACTCAAAATACTATCCTTGAACCAATTAGAAATAACATTTGAGGCTAAGTTGGGATAATACATGAAGGCTGTAAAATACCCTAAAGAAAAAACGATTAGGGCTATTTCTGCACCTAGGTTAAACTGACGGTCTATGTTTTTCTCTCCATTTTGAATAAATGAAAAAATCATTCTTCTTTGCTGATTTCTTTGCAATTTACTAACAAAATAAAAGAGTAATATAAGGGCCGTTATAACGACAGAATTCTGACTTAGCGACAGGTTTGAATCATTTTCGTAGCAAAATAAAAATGTTACTTGAACTAGAAATAAATATTGAATTGCTTTTAATCCATAATGTGCAAGGATGGACCGATTTTGACCACCACTAAGTATGGTTAGAGCAAATTGAAAGATGGCCCATAAAAAACCGAAAATAGCTAATATGACACCGAGACGAAAGATTGTATTTATTATTTCCACAGCACAAAAATGCTCAAATTATTCAAATGCCGATGTGATGTGACCCTAAAATCATTCAAATTTCAATTTATTTAACAGCTGAAGTGTACCGAAAACGCAGAAAAAATTAACGAATCGTTATCTTTATGCAAACAAATGTCAAAAACTATGAAATATTTTAAAATTGCACTATTCTTTCTACTTTCTACTTCGCTTTCACTTGCCGAAGAAGGAATGCTTATCCCTTCTGTTATACAGGCTTTTGAGTCTGATATGAAAGCTATGGGCATGAAATTAAGTGCAAAAGATATATACGATGTCAACTCTTCAAGTTTGAAAGATGCTGTTTTGCATTTTGGTGGAGGTTGCACAGCTGAATTGGTTTCAGATAAAGGTCTTTTATTGACCAATCATCACTGTGGATATAGTCAAATACAATCGCATTCATCTTTGGAAAAAGATTATTTGAAATATGGTTTTTGGGCAAAAAATTACAGCGAAGAATTGGCAAATCCTGGCTTGTTTGCAGCAAGAATGGTGAGAATAGATGATGTAACGGCAACCGTTCTTTTTGGCATCCGAGAAGAAATGACCCAAACTGATAAGTTTGCCCAGATGAAAAAAAATATGACGACTTTGATTGAGGACGCTGAAAAAGGAACCAATTATAAAGCTGAAATAAAAGCGTTCAATTATGGAAACGACTATTACATGATTGTTAAAGAGGTATTTACAGATGTTAGGTTGGTTGGTACGCCACCGAATTCAATTGGTAAATTTGGCGGAGATACAGATAATTGGGTTTGGCCACGACATACTGGCGATTTTTCTGTGTTCAGAGTATATGCTGGAAAGGATAACAAACCGGCAAGTTTTAGTTCTGAAAACATTCCTTACCAACCATTACATTTTTTACCGATCTCAATGATGCCAAGAAAAACAGGTGATTTTACCATGGTATATGGTTTTCCAGGAACAACAGAACAGCATTTGGTATCATCTCAACTCAAATATATTATTGATAAGGAACGTCCGGCAAGAATTTCAATGCGTGAAAAGTCTTTATCGGTTATTGATGCTGGAATGAGATCTTCCGACCAAATTAGAATTCAATATGCGTCAAAACAAGCAAGAATAGCGAATGCATACAAAAAATGGATTGGACAGGTAGGAGGCTTAATTGAATTGGGAGCCGTTGAGGAAAAAGAAAAATACGAACTGAATTTTCAAAATCAAACTGAAACAAGACCAGAGTGGAAAAAACAGTATGGTAACCTTATTTCCGAAATGAAAAAGGTTACGGATGAAGGTGCGAAGTTTGATTTTGCTTACGCCATGGTTGTAGAATACGTCTTTACAGGCCCAGAAATGTTTGCACAGGCACGTCAATTTTCTGACCTCATTGATAATTATGATGAATTAGTGAAGTCAAATAAATTAGAGGAAAAATTAGCATCCATGGAAAAGGGATTGGATGGTTTTTTCAAAAATTACAATTTAGAAGTAGATCGTAAAATATTCGAATTATTGACTGCCGAATATGTGGTTCAAATGGGGTCTAGTAATTTGCCAAATGTTTTAAAAGTAAATTCTGCTTCTACCTTATCCAAATCCATCTATGGAAAATCAGTATTGGTTAATATAGAAAAGTCAAAATCGATATTAAAAAAAATGAACAAAAGGAGTATAAAAAAATTACAGAAAGATCCTGGAATTCAACTGTATCGAGAAATATATGAAAACTTTAAAACAGAGGTCGTTCCTGGTGTGCGAAAGTTCAATTCAGACATGGAAGAATTACTAAAAACATTTGTAAAGGCAAAAAAAGAAATGTTTCCAGACTCTAAATATTGGGCAGATGCAAACGGAACTTTGAGAATTACATACGGTAAACTAGAAGGTAGCGCTCCTACGGACGGTATGAGATATACTGAACATACCACAACTGATGGAATTATTCAAAAGCATAGAACAGGAAATCCAGATTTTGAATTGTTACCTGACTTGTTGGATTTGTACAAAAAGAAAGATTTTGGGACGTATGCGCAGGATGGTGATCTTTGGGTTTGTTTTACCGGTTCCAACCATACCACTGGAGGTAATTCTGGTTCTCCAGTTATAGACGGTGAGGGAAGATTAATGGGACTAAATTTCGATAGAAGCTGGGAGAGCACGATGAGCGATTATATGTTTGATCCTTCGCGTTGCAGAAATATTGTAGTGGATATACGCTATGTTCTGTGGGTAATGGATAAATATGCTGGCGCGACACATTTGGTCAATGAAATGCAATTAGAAGGCAAATAGCAGGTTAAAAAATCAAAATATTTGTTATAAAATTAACTTCTTGTTTTCTGTGGCACGACTATTGGATTGGATTATTTTGAAAATATTTAATTATTGCATTATGAAACAGAGACTTCTATACATTTCAATTGCATTTTGCCTTATGGGCTCAATGTCAGCAGCGGATGCTCAAGAAAATTCAAGCTTTGATACTGAATTTGCATCGATCGATAATGAATTAACCAATTGGGATGCCGTTCGAGGTAAATGGTTAGCGAGCTCAATGAAGGCTATGTCCATAAATCAACCGATTCCTGATAGAACTTTTCCAGAAGATTTTTCACCGGCAGAAATGATACAAATGGTTCCGACGGGAACCATGAACAATATTCGAACAATCTCTCAAAATCAAAGTCAGAACTCAAGAGATTTGCTGGCAAGGGAAAGATGGACAAAAATTTACAATTATTCGAATAGACCAAATTGTCAATTGGTAATGGGTAGAACTTACGGAGATCCTCATTTAAAATCGTACGATGGAGCAACTTATTCTTTTCAAACAGTAGGTGAATTTGTATTGTCCTCCGCCAATAATGGACAATTTGAAGTACAAGTGCGACAAGAGCCACAGCGAGATGATTTTTCATTGAATACAGCTGTTGCTATGCGCGTTGGTGGAGATCGATTGGGCATTTATACTAGAGGTCCAAATAATTCTCCTGTCATGTTAAATGGAATGCCACTTGTTTTGGGCGAAAGATCGTATTTTCTTCCCTCTGGAGGTACAGTTATACGTTCTGGACGAAACTATTTAGTGACCTGGCCAACGGGAGAAAAAGTGTCGGTTGATATGAGAAGTTCTGGTGGGATGTCTTTCATGAATGTATCTGTTCAAATTTTTCCTTGCTCATCGACTAGTTTTACTGGATTAATGGGTAACGCTAATGGATTACGAAAAGATGATTTTGATACCGATAGAACAATTGGAATGGGCAGTGTCTTTGCAGGTGGTACAATGAATGACCAATTCGAAAAAGAAAGGGTTGCGTTTTTAGCCAAAGATTTTGCAAACGCACACCGCATTACATCTTTTAATTCGCTTTTCGATTATAGTTTTGGGGAGTCAACTTTGTCTTATACCGATTATAGCTATCCAAGAGTCCACAGAACGATAAATGACATTCCAAATGACAGACGCACAAATGCCAGAAATATTTGTGCAGCGAGTGGATTGAGAGGAACAGATTTGGATGCATGTATTTATGATCAAGCTTTTCTAAATATTGAACCAATACGACCTCCAGTTATTCATGATAGAACGGATGGAGTTACGTTGAGCACTGTGGTGAGAGAAACCCCTAATGTTAATCCACCAAGAGAAGTTCCGAAAGGAATAAATGATGGAAGGGAAACGCCGAATGGAACAATTAATACGAAACCTATTCAGGAAGATAGCCACCTTGATAATATTGAGGTAAAAATCGACAGCGAAAATCCGGTAGAGCCTAAATGGGAATCTAGAGAGGTTGAATCGCGGGATGCTGGAAATTCTGGTACAGGAGCCGTTCCAAGACCTTCTTCTTCGTCGCCTGGAAATTCAAATTCAAAAGAAAAACCGACATCTAAACCACCGGTGCAAGAAACGCAAACTGAAAAGCCAAATTCTAGCCCAGCGCCGCCTGTTTATAAGCCAAAACCAGCTCCACCGGTAGTTGCACCGAAACCACCAGCGACTCAGACAAAACAGGTGCCAAAAACGGGAGGAAGTGCTAAACCGCCGTCTGTTCCTAAAAAGACAGTTCCATCAACTCCGATAAAGACCGCGCCTAGTCCATCGAGAATAGGAGGGTAGAAAGATAAAGTTCATAAAAAAAGCTTCTGAGAAATCAGAAGCTTTTTTGTTTTCAATATTATTAATTTTAAATATGTAGGGCTCTTTTGCCTGTCGCGTCTAAGGCTGCTTCTTTCACACCTTCTGAATAAGTTGGATGTGGGTGACAGATTCTTGCAATATCTTCAGCAGACGCTCTGTATTCCATAGCTACGACCGCTTCCATTATCAAATCAGCAACTCTTGGTCCTATCATATGAACACCAAGTACTTCGTCTGTATTTTTATCAGCAATGATTTTAATTACCCCAGCAGTGTCCATACTAGCTCTAGCTCTTCCTAATGCTTTGATCGGAAAACTACCAATTTTAATTTCTACACCAGCATCTTTTAATTCTTGTTCTGTTTTACCAACAGCGGCTACTTCCGGCCAAGTATAAACTACGCCTGGAACTAAATTGTAGTCCAAGTGAGGTCTTTGCCCAGCTAATAATTCAGCAACAAATACACCTTCTTCTTCCGCTTTATGAGCCAACATGGCACCTCGAACAACATCGCCAATAGCATAAATGTTAGGCACATTGGTTTGAAGATGATCATTAACTTCAACTTGACCTTTTTCATTTAATTTTACGCCAGCTTTTTCAAACCCTAAACCTTCTGTAAAAGGTTTTCTTCCAACGGCAACTAAACAATAGTCAGCTTCAAGCTTCACTTCTTCATTCTTCTTATTAAGAACAGTTAATTCGACAGATTTACCTTTGTTTACAACCTTTTGAACTTTGTGTTCTAAATGGAATTTGAATCCTTCTTTTTTCAAAATCCTTGTCAATTCTTTGCTCATGGTTTCATCCATTGTAGGAATGATGTTCGGAGCAAATTCAACGACTTCAATTTGAGAACCGAGTCTACCATAAACGGATCCTAACTCGAGGCCAATTACACCTCCTCCAATAACAATCATTTTCTTTGGAATTTCTTTCAAATTCAATGCTTCTGTGGAGGTAATGATTCTTTTTTTGTCAGGCTCCATTCCCGGGAAAAAGTTGGGTTTAGATCCTGTTGCAATTATAATATTCTTGGACTTTATTTGTTGAGACTTTCCGTCATTTCCTTTAATGTCGATTGTCGTCGAATCCACAAACGATCCCAAACCTTCAAAGGTAGTTACCTTGTTTTTATCCATAAGAAATTTCACACCATTGCAAGTCTGGGAAACCACCTCATCTTTACGAGCAATCATTTGCTTTAGGTTAGGGGAAACTTTGCCAGTGTCAATTCCATGTTCTTTGAAATTGTGAACGGCATTATGGAAATGTTCTGATGAATCCAACAATGCTTTGGATGGAATACAACCAACGTTTAAACACGTGCCACCTAAAGTGCTATACTTTTCGATTAGTGCAGTTTTCATTCCTAATTGAGCACATCGTATTGCTGCTACATATCCACCAGGTCCAGATCCTATTATCGCTACATCAAATGATTCCATCCTATATTTTAATTTTTTACAAAGTTAGAATTTCTACGGACTATACACTTAAGGTCATTCCATAAAATATCACAATTCGATTTTAAGTGTCCATTTAGAACAAAAAAAAAGACTGTCGATGAAGACAGTCTTTTTTAAAGTATTATGTTGAAATTACATTTTAATGAATTTCGTTGTTTCTGATTGATTTCCAGAAGTGAATTTAACGATGTAAGTTCCTCTTGGTAATTCATTCGCTTCAATATCAATTAGTCCTTCACCTTTTGACATTTTAGTCTGAATAGTTTTAACTTTTGATCCAGTGATTGAATAAACAGCAATATTCACCATTCCGCTTTGAGCCAAATTAAAGCTCAAGGTAGTTGAAGAACTTGTTGGGTTTGGATATGTTTTCAATTTCGTTTTGAAATTTTCTTTAGCTGATTGGGAGTATTCATCCACATTTAATAAAGATGCGGAACTCCAAATTCCACGACCGAATGTTGCTATGTAAATTTCACCTGGTCTAGAATTTCCTTCATTGAAAGTTCTTGTAGACTGACGAACTTCATAAACAGGTGTTCCTTCAAATCCTGCACTTGAGTTTGTCCAAGATGCACCACCATCATCCGATACAAATACACCGATGTGTGTTCCAACAACAATAATGTCATCGTCATCTCTATCGATTATACCGTCGTATAAGAACGGTGAATTAGCTCCTGAAATTGAACCTAGTGTAGTAAATGTCGGTGCTGCTGATCCTGCATTCAGTGATCTTCTTGCATTACCTAACCCTGGGAAAATAATCAGATCATTTTCATTGTTTGGATTTAAAGCTATACCTTCTACCAATCCAGTTGCAACCTGCACTTTGGTGGCATTATTAGGCACTAAAGTATTTTCGGCCGGGAAGGAAGGTTGACTCGTATATAAACTACCTAAACCATCAATTCTCCATACCGTTGTACCAGAAGAGATATAACATTTGTTCAAGTCTTTTGACCATTCAACATCAATACTATTTCCACCAGCTGCTCCAATACCACGAGCCATAATTACCCAATTCTGGTCAATTGTGCTAGTTCTTAATGCATTTCTGGTTCCCCAAAGTTCACCTCCGTTTTTAGTAGTATAAACATAGTACCAAGATTGGTATGGATCTGCTACACGAACTGAATCCCATGAAACGCTTTGTTTTACTGAATCTTTTCCTAACTCAATAATTTTATTTGAAATTGGATGTTTTGCGAAGTACCATTTGTATGTACTTGTGCTTGCAACTACAACTGTGTCATCACCAGTAGGGAATTGAACCAAAAGTGAATCCCCAACAGTTGGAGGTGCAACACCTGAAATATAAGTGTAATTGTAGTTGCCTAGCAATACAGTCAAACCGTTGATGGCATTTTTTACCGAGATTCGTGTTTGAGTTAAAGAAGGGTCGTTTTCAACTATATCGTCGTAATACATCGGTACTGGTGTAATATAGTTTATAGAATCACCTGTTGCTGCACTTGGGATACGAACATTCGCACCTGCAGGGTAATTTTTACTAGCTCCATAGTCTACAGAATCTTTAGAATTTGGATCAAAATACTCAGCCAAACCTAGACAAGTGTGAAAAGGAAAATCCACAGCCGTGTAATTTGTTGGAAAATCTGGGCTGTAGTCACCAGCACTAGAACCTTTGTCTGTTGATCTTAAGAATACACCGTTTTGAGAAGAAGTAAACATTATGTCCGGATTGAAAAAGGATATCTCACATTGTATACCATCACCGCCGCTAATTTCTCTAAATTCTTTGTACGTGGAAAGTGTATAGTCATTGTACAAAGATCCGTTATCTTGAGCTCCTCCTAATACAGCGCCGTATTTATCGAATGCCATACCGTAGAATTGTGTAACGTTATATCCTCTGTTGGAAGGATAGAAATTTTCTCCTAGGTCATTTGTAATTCCTACTCCACCATCATTACCAATGTAAAATCTATTGTTTCCGTCAAATTTCATTTCATGGTTGTCTGCGTGCACATACTTTGGAGTAGTCGGTTGAGAAAACCAATTCGAAAGTTTTGTAAAACCTCCTGAAATTGGGTTGGTTCCTGTTTGTTTCCATTTCCACACATCCAAACCTCCAATGAAAATGCTTTCTGGATCCGTTGGGTCAACAGAGACAATAGAATTATAACCGGCTTGCCCTCCGTAAATATTAAGGTTTCCAGTCTGATTAGAAGAACCTATAAATTGTGACCAAGTGTCTCCGTTGTTTTGGGAAACGTTCATTCCTTGTAAGTTCGAGCTCGAAGTTCTAGTTGCATAAATATTATAAAAACCAGCAGAATTTTTTGTTGGAGAAATTGCATATTCAATTCTGGCAGCTCCAGCAGCAACCTGATCAGATCCATTTCCAGACTTATCAGCAAAAGAATTTCCTCCATCTGTGGAAACATATGTTTTATTCGTGCCAATTGCCGCAACAATTACTGAACCATCATTCGATATTTGGACTGCGCTGCAAGCTCCAGAAGCAACAGTAACATTTGTTAAACTGGTATTGCCAAAAGTCCAAGATTTCAATCCACTTGTAGTGGTCATATATACAGTATTACTATTCGGAGCAGATACCACTTCTCGAATATAAGCGAAGGCAGATGTTCCAGGAATTGTAACCCAACTTGCACCGTTGTCGTTACTGTAATGAACGCCATCACCTTCCCAAACATCGGACCAAGGAGCATAACTAAAACCTGTCGCAACTACAATAGCCCCATTGGCCAACTGTGTCATTGAACCTATAAACTTTGAATTTGTATAAGTCTCAACTCTAGTCCAATTTGTGCCTTTGTTGGTAGATTTGAATAAACCACCACTAACACTACCGGCCCATATGTTGTTTATATTGTCTTTGTCTATTAATATTGCTCTGGTACGTCCACCAATATTATCAGGACCTTTCTCTTCCCAAGTTAATGGCAAAGCTTTTGAGTTTGTCATACTTTCAACAGCTTTTTCAATCAACTTAAGCTTTGTATGTGAAATTCTTTCTCCTGTTGACGGATCAAAATATCGAGCAGCGATCCATTCGGCCGAGGCATCCGTATTTTCTTGTAAAAAAGAAAGTTGATTTTTTTCATACTCACCTTCACGGTCAAAGGCGAAAGGAGATACGACAAGAATTGCTGCAATTGCAACTATTCCAAGAGAACCAAGTAAAATGAGTTTGCTTCTTTTCATAAATTATATTATTCTGAATTATCTATTAGTCCAATTAACGAGTGCCAAAGTACAAAAAATTAAAGTTTTTTGGCAACCGAAATGTGAATTATATTCATTTATTATTTTTGTAAACAGTAAAATTAAATTAATTGTTCTAAAAATAGAAATAAAAATTTAACCTATTGCAGTATTTATATACAAGTCTAAGGTTTTAAAACAAATGTTTTTCCGCATGATAAGAGGATCGGACCAATGGTCCACTTTCAACATATCTGAAGCCCATTTTCAAACCTATTTCTTTGTATTCCGCAAATTTTTCTGGTGTAACGAATTCTGCAATGGGAAGATGTTTAGCCGTCGGTTGCAAGTATTGCCCTAAAGTTAAAATATCAACATTCACACTTCTAAGGTCTTGCATAGTTTCAAGAACTTCAGCTTCTGTTTCACCTAAACCTAACATTACACCAGATTTTGTTCGCATCCCACCTTTTTTCAAGCGAAACAAAACTTCTAAACTACGGTCGTATTTCGCTTGAATTCTGACTTGTTTCGTCAATCTTCTTACCGTTTCTAGATTGTGAGAAACAATTTCTGGAGCGACGTCAATTATCCTTTGTAAATTTTCCCATTTCCCTGCAAAGTCTGGGATTAATGTTTCCAAGGTTGTTCCTGGTGATTGATGACGAATAGCCCTCACGGTTTGAGCCCATATTTCCGAGCCACCATCCTTTAAATCGTCTCGGTCGACGGAAGTTATAACAGCGTGTTTCACTCCCATCAATTTCACACTCTTTGCCACGTTACCTGGTTCGAATGTATCGACTTCCTCTGGTCGACCCGTTTGAACAGCACAAAAACCGCACGAACGGGTACAAATGTTTCCTAAAATCATGAATGTAGCTGTGCCTTCACCCCAACATTCTCCCATATTAGGACAGTTTCCACTTTCACAAATGGTGTGCAATTTGTGTTCAGAAACCAATGATCTTACTTTTTTGTAATTTTCGCCGGTTGGCAATTTCACTCTTAACCACTTCGGTTTATTGATTCGTATTCTACCGTCTTCTTTAATTACAGTTGTTTCTTCCATTCTTATATTTTATTTTTCCCAAATTGCACAGATGCGTATAAACTTGGGTATAATTTTTTATTCGTGCCCAGATAAAATAATTCTATTTCCTTAGAAAAGAAATCCATTTGTGCACCTATTTCAACCGCCGTTATTTTGTTTGAATTTGGACTGAAGTCAAATTGAAAACCAGATTTAAGATAGGCGCCTAAAACAAAATCGCTTTCGTTTAGTCCTTTCCAGAAGGATGATCGACCGTAAATATTTTCATTGTGATGAATAGTAGGGTCGTACCGCAAATCTTGTGGTTCAATATCTGAACTCGGATTGTAGGGTTCTTTAATTTTTAAATAAATTGGTTTTACCATTCCAACCGATGGACCAAGGTTTGTAGTGAAGCGAATTGCCACCCCACGATCTCTTCTTCTTTCGTATAAGAGCCAACTTCCTCCGTACGAAATCCGACCTGCAAATAGCAAATTTATTTTCCCGTAAACATAAGACCTTGAGTCTTCGTATGCTGAGTTCGTTCGTCTCGTTTCTTTACCTCCTTTAATTGAACCAATCATAAGATGCAATCCATGTGTAAATTTAACATTGACATTTCTTTCAACTGAAAATCCTGCACCAAAACCATTGGTGGTAAGCTGTGGGCCGAGAAACCAACCTTTTTTATACAAGTAGTCCACAGGTTCATCGGCAGGCATTTGGGCCCACGTATTTGAACTGCAACAGACAAAAAAGAGTATTTTTACAAGCTGATTCAAAAGGGTCATCTTTTTGATAGGAACAAAGTTACGACAATTAGAAGAAATGGAAACAGTTAGAATAGAATATTTAGGTTCACTTCGCACCGAATGCACGCATGTGAAAAGTGGAACAAAAATATTGACCGATGCACCAACGGACAACAAAGGAAAGGGGGAGTTTTTCTCTCCGACAGATTTAGTAGCGACTGCATATGGTGCTTGTATGGTATCGTTGATCGGGATTTATTGTCAAGAACATGGGCTCGAATATTCTAAAGGAACGGTTAGCATTGAGAAAATTATGGAAAGCAATCCAAGAAGAATAGGTGAGTTGAAAATCGTTATGGATTTAACTGGAAACAATTGGGATGAAAAAACCAAAAAGAAAATAATTCATGTAGCTGAAACTTGTCCTGTGGCAAAATCGGTTTCACCAGAAATTCTAATCAATTTAGACATACAATTTTAATATGAGAGAAAATAATACCTATATAAAGCCTACCCCTTCGGACGTAATTTTTGGAATCAGAGCGGTCATTGAAGCAATTCGAAGTGAACGAGAAATCAATAAAATCATGATTTTGAAGGGCATGAAAAAAGAACTTTTCCAAGAGTTGAAAGAGGAGTTGGCCAATAAAGATTACTACTTGCAGTTCGTCCCAATAGAAAAATTGGATAGAATTACTCAAGAAAATCATCAGGGTGTAATTGCTTATGTGGCTCCTATTGAATATCAAAATATTGAAGAGTTTGTTGATAAGAGAATTGAAAATGGACTTAAAAGCAATATTCTCGTTCTAGACAGAATTACGGATGTTCGAAATTTTGGCGCAATAGCCCGTACAGCTGAATGTCAGGGTGTCGACGCAATACTTATTCCATCTAGAGGTTCTGCAATGGTTACCGCCGACGCAATGAAAACATCGGCTGGTGCCTTAAATCGAATTCCTGTTTGTAAAACAGATAATTTAAAGAACAGTTTATTTTATCTCCAACAATCCGAATTTAGAATTGTAGCTTGCACTGAAAAAGGAAATGTGCCACTTTATGAAGTAAATTTTAGAGGTTCAGTCGCGACAATTTTTGGATCCGAGGAAGATGGTATAACGAGTGACTTGTTGAATTTGGCAGATATAAAAGCGAGAATTCCAATGCGGGGAGAAATTTCATCCCTTAATGTTGGGGTTTCTGTGGGTATGGCATTGTACGAGAAGACCCGTCAAGAACTACATGGCTAAATTGACTTTAAATACACTATTGATGAAGCATAAAACATTTTTTGTTTTGTTGCTAGTGGGTTTAATTCTGCGCCTTTTATTTATTGAAAACCAAGGTTTGTCGAATGATGAGCTCAGTGCAGTTATCAGAACACGTTATTCTTCATGGGATGAACTCTGGTCCTTGGGCATTCGGGAAGGGGACATGCACCCAGGTTTTTATCAAACTTTTCTATGGTTTTGGGTTAAGTTGTTTGGAGAATCTGAATTTGCAATTCGCTCAACTTCACTGATTTTTTATGTTTTAAATCTTGGCTTGTTGTATGCCATTTGCCTTCGGTTTTACTCAAAATTTACGGGCTTGGTTCTCGTTGCCTTTTACGTTTCTCTGTCATTTTTGATTATTAATACTACGACAGCAAGACCCTATAATTCTGGTGTGTTTTTCGTGCTTTTGGCATTTTATAGTCTTTTGTCAATTGACTCTGAAGAAGGAAAAGGGAAGGCATATACTTGGGTTCTATTTTCGCTTTCGCTTTTAGGGGCCATGGCTTCTCATTATTTTGCATTTTTGACCGTTGGTGTAATTGGAATCCTTTCTTTCTTTTTCCTTTCAAAGCAAAAAATAATTGGTTTGGTAGCTTCGGGAATGGCGGCACTTTTACTTTTTACTCTTCACTTACCAACAACCATACATCAATTGCAGCAAGGGGGAATTGGTTGGTTGGATAAACCTGATTTTTTCTGGTGGATTGAATTTTTAAAACAATCTTTTCAAGATTCCTATTGGATGCTAGCCATTGCATTATTAATAATTATCACATTAAAAAATGGGAGTATTCCTGTTTCGAGAAATCAAAAATTTGCAATTCAAATAACACTAATTACAGGTTTGTTAGCTTATCTGATCTCAATTTTTTACACCCCAATTCTGAGGGAATTGGTTTTTCAGTTCATACTACCTTTCCTGCTGATTGGAATTTTAGGTTCCATAGAAATAAATACAGAAAGAAGGAGTGGCAGATGGAAAAGAATTGCTCCTTTGCTCATCCTTGTTTTGTTTTCTTGTCATAGCATTATACAAGTTCAAATCTATAAACCGAAGCATTATGGGGTTTTTAGAGAATTGGGTGAAAACCAGAACAAATGGGTGTCCGAAAGAAAATCAAAAAACATTTGCTTTGCTGAAAATTTCAACAATGTTGATTATTTGAATTATTATTTGGATTCAGCGGTCGTTGAGGAAATTATGGATTGGGCAAATATTGACGCCGTTTACAAATTGAATGAAAGAGTAAAAGCAGCCAAAACAGCTTATTTTATTTACAATTGGAGCAACAATTATCAATCTCCGATGTTCCTCGAATGCATTAGAAGATGCTACCCAAGAATTGCTGAATTTGATACCTATTTCAATAGTGGATCGTATCTTTTTTCTCGGACAATTAGAGACAATGCAATTAGTAAAAGAGAAATAAATGAGGTGTTTGAAGGAGGTTTGATCGAAGGGGATGAGTTTTTCGGTGAGTATAAAATTAATGTAGGAGACTTAAGAAATGAAATTACTTTGAATGAATACTTGCTATTGGAATCAAACGCTATTGTCAATGGAATTAAATCTTTTTACATGGTTGTGACTGCAGAGCGGAATGGTGAATTTTTGCAAGTTGATTCAATTCCAGCCATGTATTATGCCTATAATCAAATCGAATTATCAAATGAACCAGGAATGAATGAGTTTTTTATGGCATTCGAATTGCCAAAGAAATTGAAGGATAATGATGTCGTAAAAATTTATTGCTGGAATCCTGAAAAAGGAGAGATAATAATCAACAACATGAAGTTGTTTGCTGTGAAATTTTAATAGCGTAATACCCACGGAATTTTGGCGGGAAGTTCTGTTAAATGCTCAATAACATCATCGTCTTTTCGAACCTTGTGTTTACCTCGATGATTAAAAAAAATGGATTTCATACCAGCGTTAAGTCCGCCTAAATAATCAGCTTCGTAATTATCTCCAATCATCACACTTTTTTCTTTTTTAGCATTCGCCTTCGCCATTGAATAATTGAAAACTCGACTATCAGGTTTGGTCACCCCAACCTCTTCTGAGCAGACCACGATATCAAAAAAACTTGTTAATCCTGCCTCGCGAATTTTAATATGCTGAACCTCCATAAAACCATTGGTAATAATGTGCAGATTATATCCTTCTTTGGATAAATCGTTTAAGGTTTCGATGGCTCCGGGAAATAGATTTTTTTGAAATGGAGAAACCTCAATATACCTATGACTAAGTTGATCAACAAGACCATTATCATCAATCTTGAAGTACTTTAGGGTATCAGTAAATCTTTTGGTTCTCAGTAATTCTTTCGATACAGTTCCTTTGCTGTATTGTTGCCAAAGTAATTTGTTTGCGTTTTGGTATACGCCGTGAAAAGTGGAAAATTTCTCAATCTTTTGGTGTAAATCAGCCTCTTTAAAAATTTGTTTCAGAGCGGTTTTTGAATTTTTTTCGAAATCCCACAAGGTATGGTCTAGATCAAAGAAAAGATGATAGTCTTCCATTTACAGTATGTTGTAATAAAGTACAGTCAGCAGAAAGCTATTCAGTATTAGTCCAAAAACAATAATTGAAAAAGTGTTCTTTTGATGTCCGAAAAATTTTGCACAAATAATACTTCCAATCGGAACAGAAAGAAAAAGAGGAGCAAATAAACAAAGTCCATATTGACCAATTTTATGCTTAACTTTTATTATTGTTCTGTTTACTTTGGTGAAGCTTTTTTTGTGTTTGAATATCTGTCCTGTTTTTTCCATTGCTATTTTCCGCTCAATTTTCTTTTGATGGTATCGTTTCATGAAAAATTCACTCATAAAATAGAAAACCAGTGCACTTACCAATCCTCCCGCGAATGATGCAACCCAAGATGTAATAAAATCGAGTTGAAAACCTTTTCCAACTAGTGGGGCAAACATGAATTTAGCAAATGCCGAAAAAAATACAGATGTTATGGCTACCCACTTCATGCAATAATACTAAAGTTTAATTCCAAAAGCCAAATCTCCAGCGTCTCCCAAGCCTGGAACAATATAGGATTGAGCTGTTAATTCTTTATCAATTGCACCGATATAATAGAGCGTGTCTTTGGGTAAGTGATCTTGGAGATAAATCAATGCCTCTGGAGCCGCAATGGCCGCGCAGATAATGGTCTTTTTAGGCTTGCCATTCGCCAATAATGCTTTATATACCATTTGCATTGAATTCCCTGTTGCCAACATAGGGTCCGAAATAATAAGAATTTGGTCATCTAGATTTGGAGCTGCCATATATTCTACATGAATATCGAACTCTTCCGCTGTTGAATGCTTTCTATAGGCAGAGACAAAAGCATTATCTGCTCGATCAAAAATATCCAGAAATCCCAAATGCATTCCCAGGCCAGCTCTTAATATTGTTGCGAGCACAGGTTGCTCACTCAAAACATTACATTCTGCAGTCCCAAGAGGAGTTTGAACCTCTTCCACCTTGTAATTTAAAACTTTTGAAACCTCGTATGCCATTATAGCTCCGATTCTTTTCAAATTGGCTCGAAAGCGCAATGGATCGACCTGAATCTTAACATCCCTCATCTCAGCGAGATAGGTATTAAATACGGTGTGATTGTCTGAAAAATGATAAAGCATAAGTTGGCATTTCTTTCTCTAAAGATAATTCAAATGTTTTGACAATGCGAACAGGATATTCAAAATGATTGTTAAGATTGATAATTGTAATTAATTCCTTTTAAAAAAAAGGTAAATTTGCGCTCGCATGGCAGAGAAAGCTAAATTAAACACGAAAATATTTTTCAGATTGGTATCTTATGCTAAATCGTATAAGTCGATTTTGCTCTTTGCTTTTATGGCTTCTTTGCTAATCGCTTTATTTTCAGCCCTGCGTCCAAAGTTGATTGGTGATATGGTTCGAAATTATATTGTCAATTCTCAAGACGCCAATGGACTTTTACTTTGGACGGGCATCATAATTGGAATGTTGGCTTTTGAGGCGCTCTTTCAATTTGCTGGAAATTATTTTTCCAATCTATTGGCTCAAAATATAATCAAGGATCTAAGAAAGAAGCTTTTTGCCCACATCATGACTTTCAAAATGCAATATTTTGATAGGACTCCGATTGGTGCGCTCGTAACCAGAGTAGTTTCCGATTTGGAAGCGGTCAGTGAAGTATTTTCTTCAGGATTAATTGATATTTTGGGAGATGTTATTATGTTGCTTACCGTTTTGGGTTGGATGTTCTACACCAATTCAGAATTGACTTTGTTGACTTTGATACCAATTCCCTTATTACTCTTTGCAACAAGAATTTTCGCACGTGCGATGAGAAAATCATTTCAATTGGAGAGATTGCAAGTAACTAAACTCAATACCTTCGTTCAAGAAAGAATTTCAGGGATGGCAATCGTTCAAATGTTTAGCAGAGAGAAACAGGAATTTGAGAGCTTCAAAGAAATCAATAAAGGTCATCGTCAAGCACATGTAAACGCAGTTTGGGCATTTTCAATATTTTTTCCGGTGGTAGAAATGTTAAGTTCTCTTTCTATTGCCTTATTGTTGGTTTGGGGTGCTTTTCAAATTGATGGTATAAAACCTGAAAATCAAACATTAATGTATTCACAAATTATTTCATTTACCTTGTGGATCAATATGTTGTATCGTCCAATAAGACAATTGGCCGATAAATTCAATATTTTGCAAAGAGGAACAGTACGAGCTGAAAGGGTTTTTGAGATTTTGGATTTGGATGATCATATTCAGCACGCAGGAAAGGATGTCGACGTTGATTTCAATCAAAACTTGGAGTTTAAAAGTATTTATTTCGCTTATCGTAACGAAGAATATGTTTTACAAAATATTAACCTTGAAATAAAAGCTGGATCAACCGTTGCTTTTGTTGGTGCAACGGGAGCGGGCAAGTCGTCTATCGTAAATTTAATTGGTAGATTCTATGAATATCAAAAAGGAGAAATTCTTTTAGGAGGCAAGGATATTAAAGAAATCGAGTTAACTCATTTGAGAAGCAATATTGCAATTGTTCTTCAAGACGTGTTTTTATTTTCAGATACAATACACAATAATATTACCCTTGGGGATGAATCCATATCTCGAGAACAAGTGATTGAAGCAGCAAAAGCCGTTAAGGCTCACGACTTTATTGCAAAGTTGCCGGATGGTTATGATTATCATGTTGGAGAAAGAGGCGGAGTTCTTTCAGTGGGTCAAAGGCAGTTGATTTCCTTCATTCGAGCCTATGTTTTTGAACCTAAAATTTTAATTTTAGATGAAGCGACTTCAAGCGTAGATGATTACTCGGAAGAATTGATTCAACGCGCGACCGAAGAATTGACGAAAGGAAGAACTTCTATCGTAATCGCCCATCGATTATCAACAATACAATCAGCTGATAAGATTGTTGTTTTAGAAAAGGGAGAAATAATGGAGGTTGGAACGCATTTGGAGTTGTTGACCCTAGAAAATGGCTATTACAGAAAGTTGTATGACATGCAGTTTTCGGAAGAAAAAATAAAATGATAGGATTGAATATCGGAGGGGTGCCTGAACACTTCAACTTACCATGGCGATTGGCCATAGAAGACGGAAAATTTAGAGAATTTGGTTTGAATTTACATTGGGCCGATATGAGCGGTGGTACAGGTCAAATGATACGTGGTTTAGAAAATAAATCCATCGACGTAGCTGTATTGTTGACAGAGGGAATTACCAAAGCAATTTTACAAGGTTTGGATGCCACAATTATCCAAGTATACGTAAACAGCCCATTGCAATGGGGTGTCCATGTGCCTTACAATTCAGATATCCAGAGTTTCGAAGATTTAAAAGATAAAACGTATGCCATCTCTAGAGAAGGTTCTGGCTCGCATCTTATGTCGTACGTGTTCGCACACCAGCAAGGTTGGCCAACGGACAATTTAAAGTTCAATGTTATTGGTGATGTGTACGGTGGTCTATGGGCTTTGGAACATAATGAGGCTCAAGCATTTTTGTGGGAAAAATACACTACGGCTCCATTTGCGGAACAAAAAAAATGCCGTTCAATTGGAGATGTGGTTACTCCTTGGCCTTGTTTCGTGATTGCTGTTCGAAATGAAGTCTTGGATAAGCATAAGGATCTATTGGATCAAATGTGTAAAACCGTTAATCAACGCGCCAAAGAAATGCTGACGGAGCCAAATATTGTTGATATTATTTCGTGGCGATATAATCTTCGTAGCAGCCATGTAGAAAGTTGGTTAAAAGAAACCGTTTGGAATTATGATGGTATTGCTTATCCATTGGAATTCAATAAAACGGTCAACTATTTAAAAATGTTGGATTTAATTACCGAAGAACAAAGCGAAAATTGGAGAGAGAAATTGTTTCCGAAATCGTAAACTTCTTGAGTAAACTTTTGTTTAAAGAACATGTTGAAGAAAAAAATAGGATTGCTTTTATTGCAATTGGGTACACCGGATAGCCCCAAAACAAGCGACGTTCGTCGTTATTTAAGTGAATTTTTAAATGACCCACGGGTTATTGATATTCCTTGGCTACCGAGAAAATTGTTGGTAAATGGAATCATCGTTCCTTTTCGCGCACCGAAATCTGCAAAAATTTACAAAGAGTTGTGGGATATGTCGAACGGCATTTCGCCTTTGATGACGCATACTGAAAAGGTAAAGGAATTGCTTCAAGAACGTTTTAAAAATGATAATGTTACGGTTGAAATGGCTATGCGTTATCAAAACCCATCGATGGACAGTGTTCTGGCTAAAATGAAAACGGCCAACTACGATGAAATAATCATTCTTCCACTTTTCCCTCAATACGCGAGCGCCTCGACCGGTTCCGCAGTAGAAAAGGCGATGAATATTATTCGAAAATGGTGGGTCATTCCGGATGTAAAAATTATCAGCCAGTTTTGGGACAATGAAGGCTATATCGAAAGTATCGTAGACAATACAAAACAATTCGATATAAAATCATACGACCATGTCTTATTTTCCTACCACGGTTTGCCTGAGCGCCAAGTAGATAAAGTATACGAAGAAGAAACTGATTTATGCGGTGACCAACCGTGCGAGACAGAATTGAATGAGAAAAACAAGTTTTGCTACAAAGCGACGTGTTATGCGACAACTCGACTTTTAGCCGAAAAATTAGGTCTAAAAGAGGAAGATTATACCGTTTGTTTTCAATCGAGATTAGATAAAAAATGGTTGGAGCCTTTTTCAGATAAGGTAGTTGAAGAATGGGGAAAAAAAGGAGCCAAACGTTTATTGGCTTTTAGTCCAGCTTTTGTCGCCGACTGTTTAGAAACGCTTGTCGAAATAGGAGAGGAGTATCAAGAAATTTTTGAAGAACACGGAGGTGAAAAGGTTCAATTGGTTCCATCAAGCAATTCGCACCCAAGATTTATAGACGGGTTAGAGGAGTTGGTTAGAGAGAGAATGTAGATTTTTATTCAAATCTATGTTTATTTTTTATTCCAAAAGTAACTCCGTATCTTTGCAGTCGATTTAGAATTAAGAATTTATAGAAAAATCAATATATGAGTAATACAGCTGAAAAATTAGCTTACAAAGTAAAAGACATTAGTCTAGCAGACTACGGTCGAAAAGAAATTAGATTAGCCGAAGCAGAAATGCCAGGATTAATGGCACTTCGTGAAGAATTCGGAGCGTCAAAACCATTAAAAGGTGCACGTATCGCAGGATGTTTGCACATGACGATTCAAACGGCTGTTTTGATCGAAACTTTGGTTGAATTAGGTGCAGATGTAACTTGGTCTTCTTGTAATATTTTCTCAACTCAAGATCAAGCGGCTGCTGCAATTGCTGCTGCTGGAATTCCAGTTTATGCTTGGAAAGGTCTGAACGAAGAAGAATTCGATTGGTGTATTGAGCAAACATTGTTTGCATTCCCTGACGGAAAACCTTTGAACATGATATTGGATGATGGTGGAGATTTAACAAACATGGTCTTCGATCGTTACCCAGAATTGACAAAAGACATTAAAGGTTTATCTGAAGAAACGACAACAGGGGTTCACCGTTTGTACGAGCGTAAGAAAAAAGGAACTTTGGTTATGCCTGCAATCAACGTGAATGATTCAGTAACAAAATCAAAATTCGATAATAAATACGGATGTAAAGAATCTTTGGTTGATGCAATCCGTCGCGCTACAGATACAATGATGGCTGGAAAAGTTGCTGTTGTATGTGGTTATGGTGATGTTGGTAAAGGTTCAGCTGCTTCTTTACAAGGAGCAGGTGCTCGTGTAATCGTTACGGAAATCGATCCAATTTGTGCTTTACAAGCGGCAATGGACGGATTTGAAGTTCGTAGATTGGAATCAGTAGTTGGTAACGTGGATATCGTTGTAACAACAACTGGTAACAAAGACATCGTTCAAGGTCACCATTTCGAAGCAATGCGCGATAAAACAATCGTTTGTAACATCGGACATTTCGACAATGAAATCGATATGGCATGGTTGAATAAAAACCATGGTGCTTCAAAAATTGAAATCAAACCACAAGTTGATATGTATACGATCAACGGAAAAGACATTATCCTTTTGGCGGAAGGTCGTTTGGTTAATTTAGGTTGCGCAACAGGTCACCCATCTTTCGTTATGTCAAACTCATTTACAAACCAAACTTTGGCCCAACTAGAATTGTGGAACCATGCGGATAAATATGAGAACGACGTTTACATGCTTCCTAAACATTTGGA
>JAHEMP010000146.1 GCA_024643585.1 Crocinitomicaceae bacterium
GCACTCCGTACAAGTACAATATCTACTTGGTTTGTATTTATTTCTTTAATTAAGTCATCTTGTTTAACATTTTCTAAATCAACAAAATAACCAGCTGATTTAAGTTTGTTAATACCGGCGATTGACAGACCGTCATTTGCTAATATTCTCATTATCCCTTTCGTCTTGTAAATTCTTTCATTGTGTCTACTAGTACTTTAACACTTGATAAAGGAAGTGCGTTATACATACTTGCTCTATATCCTCCCACGGACCGGTGGCCTGTTAAACCGACTATACCTGAATCTTTCCACATCTGATCGAATTCAGAGGATAGGTTTTCGTCGTTTAATAAAAAAGTCACATTCATTTTTGAGCGGTCTTCTTTTTCGGCAGTGCCTACAAATAAAGGATTGGCGTCAATTTCAGAATAGAGTAAATTGGATTTTTCAATGTTTAGTTTTTCAATCTCGGCAACACCACCTTTCGAAACAGTATTTCGTAAATTAAGCATGGATACGTAAATTGAAAAAACAGGTGGGGTGTTCATCATGGATTCTTTCTCCATGTGCAACTTTAAATCCAAGTAGGAGGGTAAGAATTTAGACGAGGATTTCCCTAAAATTTCATCTTTAACAATGTAGAGAGTAGCCCCTGCTGGTCCTAAGTTTTTTTGCGCTCCAGCATAAATTAAGTCAAAATCAGCAATGTTTATATTTCTCGAAAAAATATCAGAAGACATGTCACAAACAAGTGGCAAACTTGTTTTTGGAAATTGCTGATATTGAGTTCCATATATTGTGTTATTTGAAGTAAAATGCAAGTAGTCCAAGTTGTTTTCAATCGTATAGTTTTTGGGAATATAGTTGAAACCTTTGTCCTCCGAAGAAGCAATAACACTTACATCACACCCCACTTTCTTTGCCTCTTTTATAGCGCTGGTTGACCAAGTCCCAGTATTTATGTATCCAGCCTTTCCGCTACGCATCATGTTTAATGCAGAAATAGTGAAACCTAGGGAAGCTCCACCTTGCAAAAATAAGACGCTATATCCTTCAGGAATCTTTAATGCTGATTTTACTAAGCTTATTGCCTCATCCATTACCGCAACGAAGTCCTTGTGTCTGTGCGATACTTCAAGAATGGATAATCCATTAAAGTCAAGAACTCCTTCAGCGGCCTGTTTAAAGACATCTTGAGGTAAAATACAAGGTCCGGCTCCGAAATTATGTTTCATATAAATGTATTTTAATGTTGCAAAAAAAAGCCATCCTTTTGGACAGCTTTAGTATAAAGAATAAATAATTATTTACTTTCTGCTTCTTTTTTCTTTGGAGCTGCTTTTTTAGCAGGAGCCTTTTTTGCTGCTGGTTTTTTCGCTGTTTCAGCTTTAGCAGTTTTGGAGGTTGTTGCTTTGGCTGCTGTAGCTTTTTCAGCAACTTTTTCTGTAGATTTAGTACTTGCAGCTTTTTTTACTTTTTTCGGTGCAGCAACTGGAGCAACTGAGTTGTTTGTCTTTTTTGGTCTAGCATTCCCATAAGAACCCATTGATCTTTTACCCTTCGCTGTTTTTTTATCACCTCTTCCCATATTTCAATAAGTTTGTATTAATTTAAACAATAATGCAAATATAATATTCTATTTTCTTATTTGATGTGAATTGACCACAAGAATTCTATTGTTTTGGAAACTGTAGTAAAAATTAACACTACATCAAAAGAACTTGATTCATTTGTTTTTCAAAAGTAGCCGTCTGCGGATTTCCTCTTCGAGTTTTTGTCCGTCACGAATTATTTTTGTGCACCACTTAATTTTAAGTTTTGTCTGCTCTTCATCATTCATTAAAAAATCGACTTTTTCAGTTTCAAGTCTATTTCTTAAATGTTGTAGGGTAAGTGCAACGGAAACCGAAACATTAAAACTTTCTGTAAAACCATACATTGGAATTTTTACAAAATGATCTGCTTGTGCCTTCACCTGATCGGATATTCCTTCGCCTTCCGTGCCAAATACAAGGGCAATTTTATTATTCAGGGGCAGTTCATTTAGGGAAATTTCTTTTTCGTGAGGAGTAGTAGCAACTATGGTGTAGCCCTTCTTTTTAAGCTCGTTTAGGCAATCCATTGTCGGTGTTTCGGAAGTATAGTTGGTAAGATCAACCCATCTTCCAGCACCCCGTGCGATGTCCCGTTGAACTTGATATTTATTGTTTTTTTCAATCGCATGCAATTGCTGAATACCAAAACAATCACATGTTCTTAAAACGGCGCTTGCATTGTGTTCTTGGTATATGTTTTCCAAAACGACGGTCAAATGATTTGTGCGCTTAGCCGCAATTTCATTAAACATATCTATTTTGTTCTCTGAAATAATGCCATAGAACTCTTCCAGTACCAACTTGTCCATTATCCTATTTTTGGAAATAAAAAAAGGGAATCGTAGGATTCCCTTTTATTAAGATGAAAAGATATCTTAGTTTACTTTTCCTTGTAAATCTGCACCTGCTTTGAATTTTACTACATTCTTAGCTGCAATTTTGATTTCTTTACCAGTTTGAGGGTTACGTCCTGTTCTAGCTGATCTTTTAGAAATTGAAAAAGAACCAAATCCTACTAAAGAAATTCTATCTCCTTTTTTCAATGCTTTTCCTGTTACTGCAACAAATCCATCTAATGCTTTTTTTGCATCTGCTTTAGAGATTCCGCCTTCTGATGCCATTGCATCGATAAGTTCCGCTTTGTTCATAAAATTTTAGTTTTAAAAAAGTTTCTTGTAATTAATATCAGAGCAAATATAGCCGAATATCCATATGCTGCAAGTGTTTCCCATAAAAAAAGGTGTAATTTGTGGATAAAAGTGAAAATATGTTCATAAAACCCTGAAATAGGCCGTAAATTCAATAAAGATTACCTATTGCAACAGTAAACTAAACTGATCGATACTATTGCCGGCACTAAATTCCTTCCAAGTCATCTTTCTTTTTCCTTCCAATTGAATCTCTTTAATGCGAATGTAATAATCTGCGCAAGGAAAAATAAAACCTTCATCTATGAGAATACTATTTTGGTCCTTTTCTACAGGTATATTGGTTTTGCTACTGCTAAAAAGCTTACATGTATATAGTTTATCATCTTTTTTTAATTGGCACCAAGCCCCAGGGTAAGGTGAGAGTCCTCTTATGAAATCGTGTGTTCTTTTGGCCGACTGCCTCCAATCTACCTTACAATCTTCTTTAAAAATTTTAGGTGCTATTTTTCTATCTTGGACTTCGATATTACTTTGTGGTGTAGCAACTGTGGTAGAATTTCTAATATTTTCAATAGTTCTGACCATAGTTTTCTTGCCTAGTTCAGCTAACTGATCATGCAACTCGCCCGCAGTCATGTTCTCATCGATTACTATTTTATCTGAATCTATAATGTTTCCTGTGTCGATTTCTTTTTCAATGAAGAAAGTGGTCACTCCAGATTCTTTTTCACCATTGATTAAAGCCCAATTGATAGGCGCAGCTCCGCGGTATTGGGGTAACAATGAACCGTGAAGATTAATTGTTCCTTTGGGAGGCATATTCCAAACCACTTCGGGAAGCATACGAAAGGCCACCACCACAAACAAATCTGCATTCAATTCTTTAAGCTCTTTAATAAAATTTTCATCCTTCAGGTTGGTTGGTTGTAAAACTTCAATCCCTTTTTCCAACGCATACTGTTTGACTGCACTTTGATTCAATTGTCTTCCACGACCAGCGGGTTTGTCTGGAGCGGTGATTACGCCAACCACGTTTTGACCAGATTCAATGAGGCCATTTAATATCGTTACAGCAAATTCGGGCGTACCCATAAAAACTATTCTCATGATTTAAAATATTTTATCGTGCCAAACATATTTTTTTAAATACCAAAAAGATAATAAGCCTAAGCTACCGAAGTAAATGTATTCGACAGTCCATATTTGAAATATGCTAAAATCAAAAATCTTGATAAACAAATATGCGGATAACAAGTATAGAAAAACGCATATAAATTCTATGTACATGGTAATCTTTGTGTTCCCACTGCCACTTATAGTTTGATAATAGACGTTAATAAACCCAAATAAAAAAATAGAAGGGGATACCATTCTTAAAATAGCTGCACTTTCTTTTAAATAAAGAGGGTTTGGATTTATCCATTGAATTAATGTTTCTGGATAAAAAATAGCACCATGAAAGATTAGAAACAGGAAAAACATTGTTAATCGTTGAATTCGTTTCTGAATAAGCGCTATTTCCATCTTTCTATTACCACCCAAATATTGTGAGACATATGTTTTTGTTGTCGCTGCAAATCCCCAAATAGGCACAAAAGCGAGCATATAAACAACTCTAATGTTTTGGGAGACTGTCAGTTCGAATTTACCAAGTTGTTCTATTAGAGTGAAGAAAATAGTCCAAGTTGATAGTGCTAAAAAACCTTGAAGCATCATAGGACTGCCAATACGAAATAAGCTGCGCATAGCCTTGAATTTGAACCCAAGATTTTTCAATAAGCCATACATACTGTTCTCTTTAGAGAAAATCAAGAGAAAAGAAATGGTAATCATGCCAAGCCCATCAGCTATGGTTGATGCCCATGCTGCACCTTCAAGTCCCATCTCAGGAAAGCCAAGATGTCCGAAAATGAGCAGATAATCAAGAAAAACATTACTAAAAGCAGTTACAATTGAGGAAATAAGCACTTTGCTCGTTTGACCGCTTGCGAAAAAATAGGCGTTTATAGAAAGTGTGAATACAGCGAAGAATAAAGCATAGCTTCTGATTTCGATAAATTTACCTTGGGCCGATGCAATGTCGGCATGTCTCGAGTAATAAAATAAAGCATCACTCATGAAAAATTGAATTCCAAAAAATAAGATGAGGGCCAGAATTAAATTTGTCCAAATCGTTGTGCCAAGCAACAAACCTAGCTCTTTGAATTTCTTTTGACCAATTCTTCTTGCAAAAACAATTTGAGAACCATCTCCAATTCCCATTAAGGCAACAAATAAGGTTACATAAATCAAACCTGCATTGCCCGATGCGTCAAAGGCCACGGTGCTATACCGGCTTAAAAATGAGGCATCGGTTATCATGACAATAGATTGTATGAAACTTGCCCCCATTACAGGAAGAGCAATGGATAATATTGTTTTGTACTTATAGTTTAGCATTAATAAACTTGAATAACTAATCCTTTTAAATACTCACCTTCTGGATGAAATGCACTGATAGGATGGTCTGCTGGTTGATGCAACTGTTCCAAAATTCTAACCTCGCGATTTGCCTCAATGGCTGCTGAAATAACGGTATGGTTAAAAAGTTCTTTGTCCACTACTTGCGAGCAAGAGAATGTGAAAATTATTCCACCTGGTTTTATTTGTCTTATAGCGTTTACATTCAATCGCTTATATCCTTGAACGGCTTGGTGGCGCTTGTTTCGGTGTTTTGCAAAGGCGGGCGGGTCAAGAACGATTAAATCATATTCTGTTTGCAAATCTTTTAAGAAGGTAACGGCGTTATCTACAATGGACAGGTGCTTACCTTCAAATGAGTTAAGTTTGATATTTTCTTCCGTTAAATCAATTGCTTTTTGGCTGCTATCAAGGGAATGAACTTCTTTTGCTCCATGAATTAAAGAGGATAAACTAAATCCTCCGGAGTAGCAGAAAGTGTTCAACACGGTTTTTCCTTTGGAATACTTTCCTAATAGCAATCGACTTTCACGTTGATCAATAAAAAAGCCCGTTTTTTGACCGTTGATCCAGTCTATGGCATAATTTACTCCATTCTCCTTTGCTAAATGCGGGACATCGCATTTTCCAAACAAGTATCTATTTTCTGGATTGAGGTGACTAGGTAAAGTTTCAGTATTCTTTGTGTAGATTGCTTTTATCCGTTTGCCAAATAAATCAATAAGGGCCTCTGAAATTAAATCAAGTGCCAAATACATTCCAGCACTGTGACATTGTACTATTAGCACGCCGTTGTAATGATCTACAATTAACCCAGGCAATCCGTCTCCTTCACCATGAATTAAACGACAGATGCTGTTATTTTCTGTAAATAGTCCCAATTGCTCTCGTAAATGAAGAGCATTTTCTAATTTCTGAAAATAAAATTCTTTGTTGATGGTTTTTTTTTC
>JAHEMP010000147.1 GCA_024643585.1 Crocinitomicaceae bacterium
GCCAAGCCTGCAATAAACTGGATTAATCCAGAGATAATAACGGCCAATAAAAAGGATTCGTAGGATCCAAGTGTAAGCATAGCTGCTGACACAATAGTAATTAAACCTGCTGCAGGACCAGATACTCCGAGTCTTGAGCCACTAAAAAACCCAACTACTATCCCACCAATTACACCTGCAATTATTCCGGAAAAAATATTTGAAAACTCATCGTGACCTGAAACCGATGTAGAAGATAAACCTATGCCCAAACAGAGGGGCAATGCAACAAAAAAGACGACAAAACCAGCGGGCAGATCCTGCTTCCAAGTCTTTAATAAATTTTTCATTTCTTAAAATTAAGTGAATTATAAAACGGCGTTATTCGTAATTCAACTTAATTCTGGAGGGGAGTAGATTATTGGTAATTGAATAAATGGGTAGATTTTGTAAAGCTGCATGTCACAATAGTTCAATTCTAACTCATCAGGAACTAGCTTTGTAAAAAATGTAAATCTAGGGTTGTAAATAACTGCAACTTGCTCGACATCAACTTCAGACATTGTTTCTTGCTGTTCTTCCAAGGCACTAACACTCGTCAAATCTTCAACTTCTAGCATGAAAAATTGAATTGACGAAATTGCAATTAGGCTCGTAAAAAGCAACAAAAATATGGGTCTAATTTTCAACATCATTCCTTTCAAAGATACGAATAATATAGCATGAATTAATACTACCCTAAAATGGTATACTAATTTGAAATCACCTTACGCTATTACTTTCAGTTCTTTTCCAACTTTGATAAATGCCGCAATCGCTTTATCTAAATCGGCTTTTGAATGCGCCGCTGAAATTTGTGTTCTAATTCGAGCTGCACCTTTAGCGACAACCGGATAAAAGAAGCCGATAGCATATACCCCTTCTTTCAAAAGTAAATCAGCAAATTTTTGCGACAATGCAGCATCGTATAACATGATAGGGACAATAGGAGAATCTCCTGGTTTAATATCAAAACCTGCTTCAACAATTGCTTTTTTGAAATAGCTTGTATTTGCTTCCAACTTATCTCTTAATTCAGTAGTAGAACTCAAAATATCAAATACTTTGATGGAAGCTCCAACAATACTTGGCGCCAATGAATTTGAAAACAAATAAGGACGAGAACGTTGACGCAACATGTCAATAATTTCTTTCGGACCTGTGGTGTATCCTCCCATTGCACCACCAAGTGCTTTGCCTAATGTTCCAGTAATGATATCTACTCTTTTCGAACAATTATGGTATTCAGGAACTCCTCTACCTGTTTTTCCGATAAAACCAGCCGAGTGGCATTCGTCCGTCATTACCATGGCGTCGTATTTATCTGCCAAATCGCAAATTTCATTCATTTTTGCAATGTCACCATCCATGGAAAAAACACCATCTGTTACAATAATTCTATGTCGTTGTGCCTGAGCTTTCTTCAATTGCTCCTCCAAATCAGCCATGTCAGAATGCTTGTATCTGTATCGTTGTGCTTTGCAGAGACGAACCCCATCAATAATTGAAGCATGATTCAATTCATCAGAAATAATGGCATCCTCTTCTCCGAAAAGTGGTTCAAAAACTCCTCCATTTGCATCGAAAGCAGCGGCATACAGAATGGTATCCTCCGTTCCGTAAAAATCAGCAATCTTTTTTTCTAATTCTTTGTGAATATCCTGTGTCCCGCAGATAAAACGTACAGAAGACATACCAAAACCATGTGTGTCCAACGCATTTTTCGCAGCATCGATTACATCGGGATTGGAAGACAAACCAAGGTAATTGTTTGCACACATAATTACCACATCTTCACCCGTGCTCACATGTACGTTTGCACCTTGCGGTGTTGTAATGATTCTTTCGCGTTTGTAAATACCACCCTCTTCGATAGTCTTTAATTCTTCTGCTAAATGATTTTTTATTTTTCCGTACATGGTAATTGAGCTTTGTACAAAGATAATTGTTTAAAGAAATTAGGAAGTGTTAATTGCTCAAGGATATTATAAAATAATGACTTTCTTCCTTTAGAAGTTATATTTCATATCCCTTAGATTCAATACCGCAAATGATATTTTCCAGGTTGCTTGGGGTTTTATATTGTTGCCGTCTGAAAGCGCACCATAAAACCCAACGCGCAACTTTCGTCTTGAAAACTTAAAATTTCTTTCTATGCCTGCAAGTACTTCATAATGCAGCCAATTAAATTCGGCAACGTAGAGAATACCTGCACCCATTACCAATCCTAAACCCGTCTTTTTCATAAAAGGAATTTTATTCAGAATAGCGCCATTATCGTGATGGACAATGTGTCCTTCGTAAAAGATATCTCGAGAAGGCAAGGAACTATCTAAATCTTGAAAAGAATACAACGGGTTTGAAAACCAGAATGGATCGCTTCGTCTGTGAAACTTGAAATCTGCATCATATAGTGCCCTTGAAGAAAGGAATTTACCAGTCTTAATATGATAACTTGAAGTCCCAAGGGTTCCAATTTTAAAGGTTTGCAAAATACCCGCTAAAGCGTATTCATGATCAATATCACTACCAAATAATTTTGGAATTCCCCGCTCATAGGAAACGTAAAATGTTGGCCATTTTGACCCCAAACGAACCTTTCTATTGGGTTCACGCATGTATTTTTGACCTGGATTATAATAAAATGAAAACTTACCCAATAAGGCTTGATACGCATTGAATACATCCGGACTCTCGTTTGGAATGGCATTGTCTAACAATGTGACAAATCTATACGAGTCAACTGATCTTCTCTCAGAAAATTCAAAGTCAATTTCAGAATAAAAACCATTGAAAATTTCTCTATAATGATTGAAGCTTAGAAATGTCTTTTCGATGAAGTTACTTCTTTTGTATATCTGTGTAATCGCATCGTAACTTCTTAAAACATTAAAGTCGTGCTCAAAACGAACGGATATGTTTCCAAAATGGAAGGGATCGTAGCGATAGGTCCCATTTACTTGACCTTTAACATCATTGTTCAGTAACCCATAGGTTATTTCTCCATACCCATCGAAATACTTTTCGTTATTCCACTTTTTAAAGTAGTTGAACCCAGGCGCCAATCGTGGTCCGGCAATGTACAATGGTCGAGCAAAAGCGGCAACTGAATTTATACTCCATTGTGTTTTATTTTCTCTGTTTCGGTGGTCAACACCCCACCATAATACTTTCAATGCCGTGACTTTATTGAAAACCTGATCAACTGAATCAAGGTATTCTTTCTTGTTGTGGGCAACTTCAATACTGTCTTTAACTTGTATGTACAATTTCTCGTCTGAGGTTAAGGTCGTGCCCCTCTTTTCATTCCAAAAAGTAGTATCCTTGTCGTACGCCTCTTGTTCGGTAACCGACAACTCGTTGTTGAAGAATTTGGACGGAAAGTTAGGCTTAAAATCATATTCTTGAAATTGAGAAACAGTCACACATTCTGATTCTGAATCCTTGTATTTTGTTCCATAACTTAACTTTTGATACTTCAAAACATTAAGAGTATCGCCGGAATTGTCATATTCTTGATATACCGTAAAATGATCGTAAATGTGCAGATTACCTTTCTCCATTGTCAATTCCAACTTTTGAATCATCCATAGAGAATCGATAACCCAAATTGTTCCGGATAATGTGGTTGTGGCAATGTTTCGGGCAATGATGCGAATTTTACTGATGCGTTGGCCGTTTTCTTCGTATTGTTCTTCCAGTCGATATTTGTAACTTAAAATTCCAGGCCCAGAAATTGGTGAACTAACTGGAGTTTCGTGTAAATCATCCAAGTGAAGAAGGTTTTCAAAAAAATTAAAATTTGATTTTACTGTTGTTGTATAGTACAAATTTCTGGTTCTGCCCCTTGCCTCGTATGCATTTCTGTATTCTTTAACACTGCGTGGAGGTGAGTAATTTCTTGTTAATTGAACTTCTACCAAATTCATATTGTTGGTCAATTTGGCAAGTTCGGCATCCTTTGCTTTTTTTTCAGCTTGGAATGGATCTACTTCCGTTTCCTCAATTTCCTCGGCTTTTTTCTTTTTTCCTTTGGAATCCTCTTTGTTTTCCTCTTCTCGAATTATCTTTTCAGTCGCTCGTGTATAAACTTCAACTTTGTGTGGATAATTCCATTGATTAATTTGTTCCCGACGTTTTACAACCTCCAACATAATGTCTCTGCCTGGATTCGATTTTTTAACCGAAACTTCCATATCAATAATCTCTTGGATTTTAGCGGGTGACAAACTAAAATTTTCAACTATCGGGAAATCGCCCATTGCCAAATAATATTCATGATTGCTGTAACCGGTTGTGGTTATAATAACATAATACTCACCTGGCATCAGACGCATTTCAAAATACCCGTTGACATCAGCAATCGTTCTTAAATCCTCCGAATTTTTAACAAAAAGTTTGGCGTGTGGGATTGGAATATTTCTTTCGTCAGATACGATACCTGAAAAAAGCTGTTGCGCAAAAGGAACCTGACTGATCAGTAGAAATATAAGTAAGGTTAGTGCCCTCATGTATATATAGACTTTTGAAGTGCCATTTTGTTACAGTTGAGGTTGAATAAAATGATAACTTTTGAAAACAAATGGATTATTCCTTAAATAATCCTTCCAGGGGAAATCAATAATTTCCTTTTCGACTAAATCATAAAGTTGAAAATTCTCTAAAATTTCATCCCAAACAATATGTAAGTATTTGTTCTCTTCTTTTTTAGTTAATTCAATAATATCCTCTGCATAAATAGCTCGTCTATTGTTATCGAAAAAGCCGGTAAATCGGTCATGATTATTATATTCTATGGGCAACCCAGCCCATGCATATTCATCTTTGGAATAAAAGGTCAACGAGTGGATTTGTTTCTTAAACCCGACAATTTTGTTATCCTGTCTTAATCTAAAACGATCGTTATAGATTGCCATTTTTCTTTTGTTCCTCCATGTATTCCATGTGCTTTTTCATCCTTCTCATCATCCAAGTTTTGGTGAAAAACATCATTAAGCAAATCACGGTGAAAACATAATAATAAACCCAAGTCTGGTAATTTTCGGTTATACAGAAATACGTAATAACGACGAAGGTAAGAATTGCAGCAACCAACCAGAATAGACGCATTATTTTGTTATAGAATTCCATATTATATTTTATAGATGTTGAACAAAGATAAGAAGTAAAAATTGGGTTGATTATTTGTTCATTTTTATTTTCCCCGTTGGACGAAGAAAAGTATAGGTTTCAAAATCTTGTTTCGTCCTAATTCCTTGACCGTAAAGAACAGATTCTGGCGTTTTTACCACCACGGTTTTTTCAGTAAAAATGACACTGTCCTTTTGACTCCAAATTAATTCCTCCGTTTCCAAGCGCTGATTCTTTTCGTAATTAAAGAGCCGAACTGAATCTCTAACAATCATTTTTCCTTCGGCGGTTCTAATTTCTCCATACAATGAAGTTAAGGTGGAGATAATCTCTCCTTCGCTGTCGTAAAAGTCAACTTTCAAGCCATCTTTAAACTTGGTCACCGCCTCTGGCACTGTATAGGTTTCTGCCAAATTTGCAAATATTCTAACCTTCGCATAACCACTATCCGTATAAAATACTTGCATGTCCTTAACCACCTCATCCGGTGCTTTGGGGTCATACGTAACTCTGTGAATGTGATCCAGATCATTTACGCATGAAAAAAGGAATCCTGCCAACAAAACGCTAGCAGGAATTCCAATTTTATATTTTATTTTATTTCTGAAAAGCATTAACGTATTGTAACGTTCACACCCCAGCAACTAAGATTAACACTTTGACCTTTAGAGAAACCATTGTCAAACAACTCGCCATCCGAAGGGAAATTTGAAGCATATTTTCCAGCGATTCCGGCTCTAGCGTACAATTCAGAAGCGTAGTAGTAATTAAATTTACGCTCAACTGTACTTGTTCCACAACTATTGGCCATTTGGGCTACACATTGTCCAGCCATTTTCAAAGCCTCATTCTTGTTTTTACCAGAAATTCCCATTGCTGTTTTGTAGGCTGCATTATAACTTCCTTGACTAAATTGAATTTTTAAAATTTCATAATCA
>JAHEMP010000148.1 GCA_024643585.1 Crocinitomicaceae bacterium
TCTTTTTACGCCCATTACTCCTTCATGAACGACACTTTCTTCAATGGAGTCGGCCTTTCCACCCTCAAAAAGCAAAATTTGCTTGCCTCGAGATATCATAGCATCACGTAGTGATTTCGGAATCAGATTTGAATGGACAATGAAAGGCGGATTAAAGGCTTTTGCTAATTCTACACTTCGTGGGTCCTTTAATACACATCTTACTTGTGGCGCATTGTTTCGCTGTCTAGCCCCAGTATGAAAATCCAAAACATAATCCACATGTGGCGCAATCTCTTTTAGAAACTGATAAGCAAATTGACCTGCCAACGAACCATTTTTGGAACCAGGAAAACTTCTGTTCAAATCCCTACCATCCGGCAAAGCACGCGAAATATTTAAAAATCCAAAAATATTGAAAACAGGGAGGCATATAACCGTTCCCACGTTTGGTTTATTGTATTTGTTGCGAATTATTCGGCGTACAATTTCGACACCATTTATTTCGTCGCCATGCATACCCGCCATTAAAAGTAAAACAGGTCCGTGCTTTTTAGCTCGTTCAATGAAAACAGGAACCTGAATTGGTGTGTGCGTATGCAATTTTGCCACATTCATGTTCAATTGATACCCTTTACCGGGTTCAATGATTTGCCCAAGAATTTCCATTTTTATGAGCTCTTTCATGTTTTATGAATTGTATTTTTCTCGATATAATCGATTATTTTTCCGGCAATATCCAATTTAGTTACGGACTCTATTTCTTTTAAGCCCGGAGAACTATTGACGTTTAAAACGAGTGGTCCTCTCTTCGATTGAATTATATCAACTCCAGCCACGCCAAGTTTTAAGGAAGCCGCAGCTCTTATTGCGATTTCTTTTTCTTCTTCCGTCAAGACAATAGCAATTGACTTCTTTCTTTTTGATGTATTCGTTTGAAAATCTCTGTTTTTATTGAATCGTTTAATAGCGCCTACAACTTCACCGTCCACGACCATCATGCGAACATCCGTTCCTTTCGCCTCTTTGATGTACTCTTGAACAATTACTCTGGCTTTTACCCCATTAAAGGCCTCTAAAACACTTTCTGCAGATGATTTGTCCTCTGCTAAAATTGAGCTAATATCATCCGACTCTCGTAATAATTTCATTACGACGGGTGTTCCTCCAACAGAATGAATCACGTGATCCACATTTTTTGAATAGTTGGTGAAAACGGTTTTTGGTTGTCCTACTTTTGATTTGGAAAGCAACTGCAAACATCGCAATCGATCTCTTGAATGAACGATGGATCTAGAATTAGCGACAGAAAATACGTTCATCATCTCAAATTGTCGAACAACAGCAGTTCCATAATAAGTAACCGATGCACCAATTCGAGGAATCACCGCATCAAAATCTTCTAAATAATTATTGTTGTAATACAATTTTGGACCGGTTGGATCTATTTCTATGTTGCAAATCAAGTGATTTATTACTTGTGTTGAATATCCTCTACTCTCAGCAGCTTCTACCAAACGTGTGGTAGAGTACAATTCAGAATTTCGAGATAGGATGGCAATTTTCATTGTTCTATTATTTTGTAAAAATGGTTGTTTTGAGATTTTTTAGAGACAAATCCAACTTTGATGAATCAACTATAAATCGTCTATTCAATAATTTTCTTCCTAAAAGGATGGGGTAACGCATGTTTATTCGTTCAGACAGTGAAAACATTGTTTTGTATTTTTTTCCAAAAAGAACAATATCGCCTTCTACGAAGTACCGCAATTCCTCCTGACCAGTTGAACTTCGGACTTTTTTAGTTATAAAATCTTCGAAAGTTACAATAGGAGCTTCTGTCGTTTCTGTTCCAAAAAACTCAACTTTCAAAAATTGCTCACCATCCGACTCTATTAGAGTAATGTGATCACAATGTATACTTGAAGTATAAGCACCCGTGTCAATCTTAACAGGAACGTTTTTTAATCCAAAAAGCGGCAAATCCGCATGATCTTTTCTACCGATGATTATTTTCTCCATTATTCCGTCAACATTTCGTCTAACATTTTTCTACAATTCGCGTCCCGATCTGCGGCATATTCGACCTTCTTTCCCCCTTCTTCTTCTCTACCTGAGAATAAAAATGCAACTCCGAGTTGAAAATGATATTCCATCTTAGATGGATTCTTTGAAATGAGATCCTCCCACAAGGGTATGCTTTCTTGGTATTTTTCTATGTTCATATAACTTGTTGCTAAGGCCTCTTCCAAAGGTTCTCTTGGAGCAATCTCATATGCCTTCATATTGTTGATCAAGGCCTTGTCATAGTCGGTATATTTATCCCCATAATTCCCACTGTAAATCATTCCTAAACTATTGTAGATAGCCATTTCGTCCGATTTTATTTCTTTGGCTCTTTCGTAATTTTCAATCGCCTTTTGAACGTTATCTGTCAGCAACATGTATTCAGCCTTATTCAAAAAGAAAAAATAACTGTTCTTTTCCGCTTTTTCGTAACCCAGTTTGGCATAGAACAAAGCTGAGTCCTTAAAATTTGTAAAAGAATGTAATAAACTGAGATTTCTAAGAATTCCGGCGCTTAATTCAGGTGGCAAATTACCCTTATTTAAGGCTTGATGGAATAGTGACGAGGCTCCTGAATATTCTTCTTTATCCATCAAAGCAACTCCTTCATCGTTCAATACTTTAGCGTCTTCCGCACCACGATTGGAACAGGAGCTCAAAAGCAATAACACCGTTAAAAAATAAATTACTCGCATTGCTTCAAAATTACATTTAAAAGTTCGAAATTTGCACAAGAGTATTAAAAGTTGTGTCGGGAGAAAAAAAAGTTAAAAAAAAGGGCAACAATTGACACTAATAAAGAAATTATCCGTAATATTGCACCCCGAATTAGGCGGAAAACAAAGATATTAGATTAGAAAACATGGATATATTAAGAGAAATTCAGAACGAATTAGTGGAAATGAAAGAATTTCCAAAGTTCTCTAGCGGTGACACGGTAAACGTTTCTTATAAAATTAAAGAGGGCGCAAAAGAGCGTACTCAGCAATTCCAAGGAGTTGTTTTGCAAAGAAGAGGTTCTGGTACAACTGAAACTTTCACTGTACGTAAAATGTCAGGAAACATCGGAGTAGAAAGAATCTTTCCTTTGTCTTCTCCATTCTTAGAAAATATCGTTGTTACGAAAAAAGGTTCAGTACGTCGTGCACGTATTTTCTACTTCCGTCAAAGAACTGGAAAATCTGCTCGTATTCGTGAGAAACGTTCTTTCCATACTGAAAAGAAATAATCAGACAAAAATTGATTTATATTTAAAGGCTTTCATTTTGAAAGCCTTTTTTCATGCCCTAAATGTCAGCAAAAAAACGAAAAGTTGTAAAAAGAAAACAACCGAAAAACATGATTTTTTGGGCGATTGTTCTTTTCATTTTATTGACGGGATTGCCGACTGGATATTATTTTATTCGCAAAAAGAATGTGAAAGAAAGGAAAATCGATCTACTTTCGAATATTCCTTCTGGATTTACTTCCTTTGGTATAGACGTATCACATCATCAGGGAAATATTGATTGGTATCTGCTTTTCGATGAATTGCGATACGATACAATTATCAAATTTGTTTATTGTAAAGCCACTGAAAGCGATACTCACTTCGATACCCGATGGGAGAAGAATAGAAGTACCTTGAATGAAATGGGGATACGCAATGGAGCCTACCATTTCTTTGACCCTAAAAGTCCTCCTCGTCCTCAAGTTGAACATTTCCTATCCCATTGGAACCCTCGAGAAATCGATTTACCCCCAATGTTGGATGTGGAAACCGAGGGTTTCAGTGATGAAGATCTAATTGCTAAAATGAAAATTTGGTTAACCGAAATTGAAAGAAAAACTGGGCAAAGACCGATAATTTATACTTCCTACCACTTTTTTGAAACGAAATTCAAGCAAGATTTTCCAAATTACAATTTTTGGATAGCTTCTTACTCCAGAAAACCAGACTCTCTAGAGGACAAACGAGTTGTTCATTGGCAGTATTCCGAGACAGGTAAAATTCCAGGTTGTTCCGAATTGGTGGATCTTAATGTTAGTAAGATCTATTAGAATCTAGTATTGCTTTATAATTTTTCAATCAGGAATTCAGTGCGTCTGTTTCGTGCTCGATTCTCATCCGAATCATTTGGCAGTTTAGGCATCGTTTCACCGTAACCTTTTGACTTTAACCTACTTTTGTTAACCCCTTGGGTAGCCAAATATTCTTTGACAACTCTAGCCCTGTCATCCGAAAGAATCAAATTTCGGTTATCATCCCCGATGTCGTCTGTATGCCCTTGAATAACTACACTGACGGTTGGATTTTCCGTCAAGAAGCGAGCAAATTGTCTCAAAATCATTTTGGAACGATTGTTCAAATCCGAAGAGGCAGTTGAATAAAGTATATCATCTATAACGTACGAACCTCCAACTTTCAATTTTTCGACCTCCATGTCCTTTCCTTTTAGTGACACTTCTTGTGTTTTCTGAACATTGACAATTTCTTCCTTCGTTATCAATTTTGCACTAAATGCATGGCCTTCCTTTTTTGCAGCGACCATAATATCTTTTGCTTTATCCACTTTAACAGCAGCCGCATATTTACCATCATCACCGTTCACTTTGAATTTCTGAATTTCTTCTCCATCACCGTATGAAACTTCAATTTCAGCTTCCGTAATTGCTTCACCGTTTTTATCCGTCAAGGTACCTTTCATAATCATTACAGGACTAGGTCGAGCATCCTCGTACAATTCGAATCCATATATATTCCAATCTCCCCCGATTCGAGATGAAAAGTAAGCCAGCTGCCCATCGGTGGAAACAAAAATTCCTAATTCGTCTTCAGGGGTATTTATTGGCTCTCCGATATTTATTGGTTTGCCCCATTTGCCATTCTCCTTTTTACAATAAAAAATATCTGTTCCTCCTGATCCTTTTCTACTATCTGTGCTGGATGAAACAAAATAAAAAGTCTCATTGTCTTGATGGATAAAAGGACTTTTATCCTTTTCGGCAGTATTTATTTCGTCAAATGGCCTTGCCAAACCCCAAGTTCCATCGGTCTTTCTTTCCGAAATATAAATATCATTGTCACGCGAATTCTTTCGAACACTTGTAAAATATAATGTGTTCCCATCTGCTGATACAGAAGGCTGTCCCTCCCAACCATCAATAGTGTTAACGTTGGGACCCAAAGATTCTAATGGAGACCAATTGTAGTCGTTTCCCCCACTTCCCGATCTAGAATAAGTTGTTTGATACAAATCACAATTCAAATAATCTTGCCCCCTCACCTCTTCCTTTTTACAAGCGCAAATTATCATTTCCTTATTGTCAATGGACATCGTAGCTGCACCATAATTCAAAAACTCACCCGTATTAAATGGCGCTTTAAAAGGGGTTCCTTTGTCAAAAGGCTTTTGAACCTGCGGTCTGTACGAAAACGTAAATTCTTCAACAACATTACTTACCATATCCCCTAAATTTCTTCTATCCAATTTTCGAGAATAAAACATTAACTCATTGTCCGGAGAAATCATCGGAAAGTACTCATCGTTCGTAGAACTGACGTTTTGTACTCTATATGGAGCGTATGGTACATTTTTTACTGCGGCCTTTTGCACTAAGACCTCAGTTTTCATTTCTTTTAATACGCCTTTAGCATCTGAAATCATTTTTCCATAATCATCCGGAAAACGATTATTGTCGTCATTTTTATACGCTAGAAATTTTTCAAACAATTCTATCGAGGACTCCTTGTCTTTCTGAAGATATTTTATTACCCCCAAATAATAATAAGTTCCCGCATTATAATCCTCACAACGATCAAGTACTTCGTGGAACATTTGATCCGCTTTTGAAAAACTTCTATCTCCTTTGGCTGGTGTATCTTCATTTTGATAATAGTCCATGCCTTGGTTGAACGCGTAAACACCATATTCATAATAGGCGGTAGCGTTATCCGGCTCGGCTTCTATAGCCTTGGAGAAATTATCAACGGCAGCTTGAATGCTTTCTGAACTTTTGCCATTGTTGATTAATTTTTGTG
>JAHEMP010000149.1 GCA_024643585.1 Crocinitomicaceae bacterium
ACAAACGAACGTGTCATTTAAATTGGAATTAGTATGAATTATTAAATATAGCATTTTTTATTAGTCAACAAATCTGAATAAAATCTAAATTCTCGCCTCTTCATCCTTGGAGAAGCGCCAGATAAAACCATCAAGCACGTAATGTGTCAGCTGGGGGAGAACAAGAGCGGAAACGACAAGTGATAGCAATATTGGATTTTGAATTGGATTTACTGATATTAAAAAAGGGAAAATTTCAGGATGATCTTTCCAAACAAATATGTCCCATAATCCTTCTTCGACATAAGCGAGAAACAAAACAGCACTCATAAAAATTAAAGCGCCTTTTGGTGAAAATGAAAAACTTGTAGAATTTTTTTTCTCGCCATGAATCCAGATGAGCCCCATGTAGGGAATCCCATGGGCTACAACATTTAGTAATGTAAATATTAAATCTCCTTGAAACATGATAATACCCACATACCATGATAGGTAGGTGCCTAAAATGACTAAGTTTTTTGGAAGGTTAAAAGTTTTATTTTGAATACCAGTCCATGATTCTTTAATGATATACACTAATGCGATGATGCAATAAATGATGAAGAAAGGATTGTTACCAAAAGGAAAATTCAAAGTGAGAATATCACCTTTTACAAACCAACTTAATGAACTGGAGAGGTGCAAGTGCCAATAAATAATTGGATACAGCGTGGCGCTATAGATTGCTAAGGCATCTATTATTTTTATGTATTTATTTTTAATCTCTTTTCTGGAATAAATTTTCATGAAACCATATTGTTGGCGTATGAAATGGTAAATAGCTATGTAAGCCAGTACTCGCCAAAATAGTTGGCTATCATATAAATGGAGAGAAAACCCAAGTATAAAACCTAAAACTGGTATAATGAACAACACAGTTTTGTACTTTTGAACTGTACTGTTATCCCAGTAGAGTCTAAACAAGGTGCTGTAAACATGTCCAACATCAATTGCCATAACCAGCAAAATCCACCAAAAAGTTGTTACCTGTGTTGTTGTGAAAAAATCTTTGAAAATAATTATTGTAATAACTGGAATAATCGCTGGTGCCATGATTAGCCAGAATTCTTGGCGAGCATTCTTAAGCCAAGGTTGCATACCTGTATTTAAAAGCTTTTTATACATTGCTGTGCAGCTTGATAACCATTATAGAATGCTTCCTCAAAAATTGAGATCCCACTAATATCTGAGTTTGCAAAAAAAATGTTGTTCATTTTTCTTTCTAAATTAATTGTTGAGTGAGAAAGAAATCCAGGTTTTGGTTTCACAATACCATGCCCCCAAATCCAAATATTCATTTCTTCTAATTCTTCTTCAATGGTTGGATGTGGTTTTTTTAAATCATTCAGCACGGTAGTTTTCCAAAAATCTATGCTTCTTGATTGGGTTCTCTTACGTATAGCAGCGGTGTCGCTTCCCAACACTGGATGATAAAATGTAATTACTTTTTTATCACTTGCACCAAGCTGTTGGTGGGCTGCATTAACATATCCTAACGACTGGCTTCCATAAACTACGTTATCCCAGCACAATGTTTCTCCTCTTTTCTCTGTTAGCGATCCGTTTACAGTTAGGTTTGAGACCATCCAAGGTGAATAATCAAGATTTGTCGATATGTTACTGGAGTCTTCAAGAATCCGTTTGTTAATATATTCTGGTGTAGCCATAATGACTTTCTTTGTTGTAATTTCAACTGACATATTATTAACAGCGTCAAAATACAAAACAGAAAAACCGTTTGTTTTTTTGTTCACTGCAAAAACTACCGATTGATGTCGAATATTCGGTATGACAGTTTTTCGTAATTGCTTGATCAGCCAGTGATTGCCTTCCGGCCAGGTTAGAATTTGATCGGATGAAGCGTTTGCGGCTTTTCCTTTACGTGATGCAAAGTAATGAATGCATGCCCAGGCACTTGTTTCTTTGAGGGTTGTACCATAGTCATCAGCACAACAATAGCCAACGTACCATCTTAGGTATGGAGAAGTAAATCCTTTGTCGCTTAAATATTGATCAATGGTTATTGTATCGAGTTTGAGGATAGCTTCATCTTTAGAACTACGAGCAACAGGAATGCAAAACGCCTCTTTACCGTCTATACCTATATAGTTTTTATAGATATTCATTTCTTCATGGAAACGCCTAATTTCATCTCGATCTTTTAAGGGCACACCCTCATGAGGCACAAGACCTTCTTGCCAATAATTATTTATAAAAAGCCGTTCTTTTGGGTCGAAACATAAATAGTATTCGTTAAGCACGGGTGTGTTATTTTCATACCCAGTGATTACATTTGCCTCTTCCAGAAAATTGATGAGTTCGGGGTCATTCTGATTTGGAATCGGTAGGTAATGGGCACCTAATGGATAAGACGAAATAGAATTACTTCCTCCGAGTGCGTTACCACCAGTTTCTTCACCAATCTCAAGTAATAAAAAATTATCTGTATTCTTTTTAAGAAAACGCGCAGCTGATAATCCTGCAACCCCACCACCAATAATTACAATTTCGGTTTCTATTTTTTTTTGAATCGAACCGAAATCCATCGAGCGCAAACGATGTCCAAGAGTGGCATTCGGTCCCGATAATGTTTGTGTATAGGATATGCTTGGGGTGCAACTATGAAGTGAACCCATCAGGGTTGACGCAATAGAAGCATGAATTGTTTTCTTAAAAAAATCTCTTCTTGAAATCATTTAATATAGGCAGCCCACTCTTTTTCAAAAGTATTTACGAGTACTTGGTTATTCAATGTATTGTATAAACTTGTTTTTTCCATCATGTCTGGCGGAAAAGAAAAAAGCTCTTCTACAGAATTTTTAGAAATAAATTTTAACCCCTGAGGATAGGAATTTGATTGTGTGAGTTCATGTTTTGAGGCTAGAATAAATCCCCATTCGCCAAATGAAGGCACGTAGCAGTGATAGGGTTTAGTTAGTAATCCACTTTTCGAAACGGTCTCATTAATAATCCAAAATGATTTTCGTGCAACGAATGGAGAAGTAGATTGAATAACGACTGCTCCATCTGGCGATAATATTTTATTAATTTGGTTGTAGAATGCCAATGTGTATAATTTACCCAACGCAAAATTAGAGGGATCAGGAAAGTCAATTACAATAAAATCAAATTGTTCTGCACAGGAGCGAATCCATACAAAGGCATCCTGATTAACAATTGATAATTTTGGGGAAGCAAGGGCATTATTATTTATGTGCTTCAGTGATTGATTAGAACGGAATAATTCAGTCACTGCTGGATCCAGGTCTACTAATGTTATCTTTTCAATAGTTTGATATTTTAATATTTCCCGAACCGCAAGTCCATCACCACCTCCTAATACTAGTATTTTTTTAGGATTTTTTAATGCGGCTAAACCAGGATGAACTAACGCTTCATGATATCGATATTCATCCGCAGAACTAAACTGCAAGTTTCCATTTAGGAATAATCTAAAATCATCGCCTTTTTTTGTAAGGACTATTCGTTGATACGGGCTCGATTTTGTATACACCACAGGATCTGGATAGGTTAAGGATTCTGAAAGGGTTGTAAGCTTATCGGCCAGAATAAACCCTGACACCAAAAGTGCTAGGCACACGAAGGCAGACCATTGGAGTTTAGCGAAGGAATTTAACTGCGCCTTAAATCGATAGGCAACAAGCCAAGCAACTAAAACATTTAGCGCCCCAAAAAAGAAAGAAGTACGGAGTAGGCCAAGCTGGGGTATTAGAATAAGTGGAAATAAAAGTGACGCGAATAATGCACCAATATAATCGAATGTGAAAAGACGCGACACTAATTCTGTAAATTCGAGCTTGTCTTTTAAAATTCGCATCAAAAGTGGAAGCTCGAGTCCAACAAGGGTTCCGGTTATTACTACTAACGAATATAAAAGCAATCGGAAGTAAACAATTTGTTCGAAGAGAATAAAAAGAAACCCTGCACTAAAACCCCCTACCATTCCGACTAATAGTTCGATGCTTACGAACCAATACAAGAGATTATTTTTAAAGTATCGAGATAAATAAGAACCAATACCCATGGCAAACAGGTAGGTACCAATGATGGTTGAAAACTGTGTAACTGAATCCCCTAAGAGGTAACTGGCTAGGGTTCCCGCAACGAGTTCATAAATCAGTCCACATGTTGCAACCACAAAAACAGAGAGTAGCAATAACCATTGAAATTTATTGCTTTCACTCGAACTTGAATCTTTCATATTTATCCGTGCATCGCAGATGCTATGATGATCCCCATCGCCACCATAAATGCTCCGGCCATTATTGCGAGCGCTGTATTGTGTTCATCAATGATTTCTTTCCACAGACTTTCTGGAGATATTTTTTCAAAAAACCAGAAACTAAATCCAAGAACAAAAATTCCGATAAAGGAAAAAATGACAGATGATAATACGTATTTCCATTCCATAGTAATAAATTTATTTGTGATAGCGATAGTATACTCCACGGGTTGCTCGTGTACCCGTAGTCTTTTCTTTTTGTGTTTTTGTAAAGTTAACCCACTTCCAACCGGTAGCGCCAGCATAAATGAATGACCCAAAGATTATCAAACCAAAGAGTATAAAAAATTTTAATCCTTTTAAATCATCAATAGTCATAACGTTACTATTTATTCTGAATGGTAAGGTGAATAATCACTTTCACTCCAGCGGTTTCCTTCAATTATTCTTTTTCTAATATAGAATCCAATTGGAAAGAGCAACAAGCAAAAACTTGCTATAAAATAGTTGGAGTAAATGGGTACATCATGTTTTACTACCATAGAGAATGACTTTGCGGTAAATCCAAACTCGGGATATATATTAATGTGATAGGTTCCGGCTGGAATGCTGGATAAAAAAGCACTTCCCCTGGTCGATCCCTCTGACCAAGATGAACCATCTTCATAGCCTTTATAAAATTGAATTTCCTTCGAAAAGATAATCTCCTCTCCATTCGCTTCATTTAGTAATGAGAATTCAGCATAAAACCAATCGTTATCTACGGGACTATGAATATCAATTTCAAGACTGGTTAAATTTTCGGCAAGTGTAAATGAAGGGGTTACAAAGAATTTTTGGTCACTTAATTGAACTAGTTCAAACTTACCTTGATAGACTACCTTTTCGCTTGCTAACTGGTTGAATAAAAATTGAGAAAGAAGAATTAGAAATAAGAAAACTCCTGTTAAATTCAATAAGCTCTTTTCGCTAAAGTTTGTTACAATAGGTTGTGTATAGCTTCTACCTTGTTTCGGTGGGAGCATATTGATTGGAACAGAAAAAGCGGCTGCAACTTCGTTTGGTGAAAGATATTCACCTTTAGTCCACAACATACTATCATCACTAATCTCCAGGCCATACAAAAAGGGAGGTGCAATGAATTCATAATTGACAGTAGAAGCTGTAATATCGACCACATCGAAAAAAAACTCTCCCTTTGCAAAGAGTACTGCCGCTCTATATTTTTGGTAGAGCAGATATTTTTGTTCTTTATAGGTAAAGCTTGTTTCGCTTCCAATATTGTCCTTGGGGTTTTCTTCTACTGGCCAAATAAAATTCCAATTGCCTTCATACTCCGAGAGAAAAGCAAAGCCCATATAGGGGTTGAACAACAGGTACTCACGCCACTTATAATGATATTTGGTTTCTTGCTTAACAACAAAGCCCATAACTTCATATACCACATTTTCAATTTTTCCTTTAGTACCAATTGGAAGAGCAGGTAATGCTGAGTGCACAAAGTTATCGATGTCCTTATTCCATGGTCCGGTTCTAAAATAGGCATTGCATGACTGACAGGTCATCGCCAACGTCATAGCCTTACCTCTACGTTGAAGTGTTGTGCCACATTTTTTACAATTGATATTATCGCCAGTCATTGTAGTTGACAATGTTTTCTAGTTTAAGTTTTTTAGGATCTGTTTTTTCGCCAGTAATAAATACACATTCTTTTTTAGGGGTAATAAAATAAATTGCAATTTTTCCATTAT
>JAHEMP010000150.1 GCA_024643585.1 Crocinitomicaceae bacterium
TTCTACAAAATCATACAATTTGTTTTAAAACACAAGGATGAAAACCAACTTTCTTTAGGAGCAAAAGATTTGGGGGATCGACTCAAGGAAGTCTTTAAAGAGAGAGTTATTGGTCCAGAATATGCCATTATCCCTAGAATAAACAATCAATTTATAAAAGTCATTAAGTTAAAATACGAAAAGACCGTGTCGGACAAGGCTATAAAAGAAAAGGTCCAACTTTTGTTGGACCAATTTTATAGTAAATCAGAAAATAAATCTATTCGTTTGTCAATTGATGTAGATCCGCTTTAGCCTAAATAAGATTTTAACATTTTACTTCTTGACGTATGTTTCAATCTTCGAATTGCTTTTTCTTTGATTTGTCTCACTCTTTCGCGCGTTAAATCAAACTTATCACCAATTTCTTCAAGTGTCAGTGGATACTTGCCATTAAGGCCGTAGTACATTTTTAAAATTTCACTTTCACGGATGGTCAACGTCGACAAGGATCTATCAATATCTTTTCGCAACGATTCGATTACTAGCTCTCTTTCCGGTCCAGGTAAACTGTCATTTGGCAAAACATCGTACATACTAGATGAAGACTCGTCGCCTTCGACAAGAGGAGCATCCATTGAAACGTGCCGACCACTATTGTTGAGAGATTGACGAACGTCTTCTACAGTGCAATCCAAATGTTCGGCCAATTCCTCTGCAGAAGGTGGTCTCTCATACCTTTGTTCAAGCTCTGAAAATGCTTTTTTAATTTTATTGATATTCCCAATTTTGTTCAATGGTAATCGAACAATTCGTGCTTGTTCTGCCAATGCCTGTAAGATGGACTGGCGAATCCACCAAACTGCGTAGGAAATAAATTTAAATCCTCTCGTTTCGTCAAACCTTTCAGCAGCCTTTATCAAGCCTACATTTCCTTCATTTATTAAATCTGGAAGAGATAATCCTTGATTTTGGTATTGTTTGGAAACAGAAACAACGAAACGCAGATTGGCTTTTGTCAATTTCTCAAGGGCATTTTTGTCACCCTCTCTAATTTTTCGAGCCAATTCAACTTCCTCTTCTGCCGTTATCAAATCCACACGACCAATCTCCAACAAATACTTGTCTAAAGAGGCGGTTTCCCTATTGGTTACCTGCTTTACGATTTTTAATTGTCTCATAATTTGAAGGGGCTTAGTTTAACCTTACATTTATATAACGAATTATTTGAAAAAAGGTTGGTGAGATTTTGGTTTTTAACAAAAATTACTTATGAAAAATTGAGATTTAATTCAATTTTAAAGTGTTTTCACATAAGAAAGTTTTTTCACTGCCTAGGTTTGAGTACTTTTGCGCCATGAAAATATTAATGGTTTGTCTTGGCAACATTTGCAGATCTCCCCTGGCCGACGCTTTATTGCGCAAAAAAATAGCAAATAAGGATTTGCAAATTGTTGTAGATTCTGCCGGAACATCCGGTTATCATGTTGGTAATCAACCTGATGAGAGAACGCAGGAAAATGCAAGAAAACATGGGCTAGATCTTAGCGACTTGAAAGCACGTCAGTTCACACATAAAGACTTCTCTGAGTTTGATTGGATTTATGTTATGGATAGAACAAATTATTTCAATGTACTCGAATTGGCGGAAACAGATGAAGATAGAAACAAAGTCAAACTAATTTTGAAAGAATTGCCAAATGAACCTTTGAATGAAGTTCCAGATCCATATTATTCTGGGGAACAAGGATTTGAAAGAGTCTATAATCTGTTGGATGCAGCCACAGATGCAATAGCAGAAAAATTACTAGAAAACGCTTTATGAGTGCACCACCAAAATACAAAGGGAAATTATTTCTTTTGCCTTGCCCTATCAGTGAGGAAGATTTCAAACTTGTTATTCCCGAAGAAGTTGTAAAAAAAGCGCAGTCTTTTCGTTATTTCGCAGTTGAAGATTTAAAATCAGCGCGACGATTTCTTCGACGAATGGACCGGACTTTTCCTATTGACGACAGTACTTTTTTCATTTTGAATAAAAAAACATCGGTAGATCAATTGGAAAAGATGATTGAACCTCTTTTAAATGGTGAAGATCTTGCAATTATTAGTGAAGCGGGTTGTCCTGGTATAGCCGATCCAGGCGCAGCATTGGTCGATTTAGCGCATCAAGAGGAAATTCAAATTCGTCCTTTGGTCGGTCCTTCCTCGATTCTATTGGCATTGATGGGTAGCGGTTTTAACGGTCAATCTTTTACTTTTCACGGATATTTACCGAAAGAACGAAAAGACAGAGTTAGAGCCATCAAAGACATGGAATTCAACACCTTAAAGTCGGAACATACCAACTTGTTTATGGATACCCCATTTCGAAACATGAATGTTCTACACGATTTATTGAATGAATTGAGCGACAGTACCATGTTGTGTATTGCAAGCAACATTACTGGTCAAAATGAAAAAATACAAACCAAATCCGTCGTTGAATGGCGAGAACACGCTTACGATTTGGGAAAAATTCCTACCATTTTTGCCATAGGTAAAGGTCAATCAAAAAAAATAAATAGTAAATCTTAAATTGGTCAAGCTGACGAACCATAAGTCCAAAAGAAAATGATTATTTACAAGACTTCAGAAGAAATATCAATTATGCGCGAGGCAGCGCAAGTCGTTAGTCGCACATTAGGGAAAATCGCCGAGCGCATAGCTCCCGGTGTGACCCCAAAGGAACTGGACATCTTTGCCGAGGAATATATTTTATCACAAAATGCAATTCCTGGATTCAAAGGGCTTTACGATTGTCCAAGCACCTTGCTCATTTCAGTAAACGAGCAGGTTGTGCATGGTTTGCCTACTGATATTCCCCTAAAAGAAGGTGATATTGTGTCCATCGATTGTGGCGCTGTTTACAAAGGCTATTACGGGGATCATGCCTATACCTTTGGGATTGGAGAAATAAGCGATGAGAAAGCAAGGCTATTGAAGGTTACCGAGGAATGTTTGTATCTAGGTATTGATCAAGCCCGTGTCGGAAATAGAATTGATGATATAGGCTGGGCGATACAAACTCATGCCGAAAAACACGGTTATGGCGTAGTTCGAGATTTGGTTGGACACGGTTTAGGGAAAACACTTCACGAAGACCCACAAGTTCCAAATTACGGACGAAGAGGACGTGGTAAAAAAATCCAAAATGGGTTGACGATTGCCATTGAACCTATGATCAATATGGGAACCGAAAAAGTTGAGCAATTGGACGACAATTGGACGATTGTAACTGCTGATGGAATGCCAAGCGCGCATTTCGAACACGACATTGCAGTGGTTGACGGCGAACCCATTATCTTAAGTACTTTCGACTATATATTGGAAGCATTAAGCAAAAAGTAATGACAGAAATCAAACTGTTTTATACTGTTTGCGCCACTATGTTTATGTATGGATTGGGTAGTTATATGCAACTAGGTTCCTTTGTATTACCCTTGCCATTTTTTGAAATGGGTATTTTGTTAATCTGTATCTATTTTGGGATAAAAGTGTGGTCCTTACAAAAAAGGTTAGCCATTCTTTTCTTAGCATATGGTATCGCACAGTTTTTAGCCATTGATTACAACTACAGTTACTTTCTTTCAGACCAAAACCTTGAACTAATATCCAAAGGTATTTTGACTGATTTATTCAAAATTTTAACTCAACTCTTACTTTTACCCATTATATTTCTTCAGAACAAGCAAGTGAAATTTCTTTCATCTAATATTAGCTTAGGGATATTTTTCGCCTTCATTCTATTTTCTCTAATTGTACCATTTCCAATCTATTCGGCAATTCTTATCAGTTATTTGATCATTCAGATTTTGAAAAAGAATGAACTATTTGCCAATTCATTGAGCTTTTGGATTTATATTCCGCTTTTCATACTTGCTAGAGAACTCAGTTTGTACTTTTTATAGTCATTTCAACTTTTTTTTACAAAATCGTTCTTTTGTCCCAATGAAATTACTACTTTTGCCGGCACGTTCTTTGAACATCCGGAGGGATGGGTGAGTGGCTGAAACCACCAGTTTGCTAAACTGACGTACGGGTAACTGTACCGCGGGTTCGAATCCCGCTCTCTCCGCATATAGGTTGAATCGAATTTCTAGAAAATTTTATGTTTTCACTTGTGACTTTCGAATTTAACAGTATCTTTGCACTCGCTTAAACGTTCTATTCGTAGAACAACTAACCGGCAAAAGACGAACTTTTAAAGTTCGGGGTGTAGCGTAGCCCGGTATCGCGCCTCGTTTGGGACGAGGAGGTCGTAGGTTCGAATCCTGCCACCCCGACACTGGGGAAGAGAAATCTTCCCCTTTTTTATTTAAAATGGTTTTAAACCATTTTTTGGCCCTTTAGCTCTCCCTATAGCTATCGGGAGGATAGGCAACTGGAAATGTTGTTTGAAAAAATAAATTGGGAAATTGGCCCCGTAGCTCAGCTGGATAGAGCAACTGCCTTCTAAGCAGTAGGTCTTTGGTTCGAATCCAAACGGGGTCACAGAAAGGATACAGAAATGTATCCTTTTTTTATTGTCAAAAAGTTTAGAGCGGTGAAAACTGTTTTGCATCTAAGAAACTTTAAATAGATCCATTTGTCGTATTTTCATACACAAAATGAAGCACATTACACGAACAGTTTGGATCCTCTCCCTCGTCAGTCTTTTTACCGATACTGCAAGTGAAATGTTGTACCCAATAATGCCCTTGTACCTTGAATCGATAGGTTTTTCAATTGTATTTATTGGTATTTTGGAAGGTTTTGCGGAGGCTTTTGCAGGTTTAAGCAAAGGATATTTCGGGAAAATGTCGGATAATAGGGGAAAAAGAGTTCCCTTTGTCCAAGTTGGTTATGCATTGAGCACCATCGCAAAACCACTAATGGCCATTTCTATAGTTCCTATTTGGGTTTTCATGGCGCGTTCTATGGATCGCTTAGGGAAAGGAATTAGGACAGGGGCGAGAGATGCGCTATTGTCCGATGAAGCAACACCTGAAACGAAAGGTAGGATTTTTGGATTTCACCGTTCTATGGATACATTGGGCGCGGTTTTAGGCCCTTTGTTGGCGCTTTTGTATTTGTACTTTCATCCTACAGAGTATAGAACACTGTTTTTTGTAGCCGTAATACCGGGTTTACTGGCCGTTTTTTCTTCTTTTTTATTACGTGAGAAAACATCTCAAAAGAAAATCTCTAGTTCCAAAAATTCATTTTTTTCGTTTGTAAACTATTGGAAGGAAAGTCCTGTTGCCTATAGAAAACTCGCCATTGGTTTGTTGTTTTTCGCTTTAATCAATAGCTCTGACGTATTTCTTTTATTAAAAGCGAAAGAAATGGGCTTAACGGATTCTATGGTTATTGGCGTTTACATTTTCTACAATTTGATTTATGCGCTCTTTGCCTACCCTATCGGGATTTTAGCGGATAAAATTGGGCTTAAAAAAATGTTGATAGTTGGACTCTGTTTCTTTTCGTTTACTTATTTCGGAATGGCCTTTGGCGAATCGCTTTGGATAGTGGTTTCATTGTTTTTTTCCTATGGGATTTATTCCGCATCCTCAGAAGGAATTTCAAAAGCACTTATAACGAACATTTCTGCAAAAGAGGAATCAGCTACGGCAGTTGGAACTTTTTCAGCTTTTCAAAGTTTGGCTACTTTATTCGCGAGTGCCATTTCGGGTTATCTTTGGTTTGAATTCGGTTCCTTTGTGGCCTTCCTTATTCCAGCCCTTGGCGCACTATTTGTTAGTATCTATTTCATGATCCTTAAGAATAAGGACATTTAATTGCCTTCGACTATCATATTTACGATTGCCAGTTAACATTGAATATTTTGTTTTGTTATTTTCCGTAATTTTCATGTAGCCATATTTATAACTGAATAGGTAATACTTCAATTGCTTCTTAAACGTTTCGCTACACATTTACATAAAAAAGTCACAGATTTGCAATACATTAAATTCTGCTGGGTCATTAATCGAGTAAAATCTATAC
>JAHEMP010000151.1 GCA_024643585.1 Crocinitomicaceae bacterium
ATCCAGAAGGGGATGATCAACCTAATAAAAAATACTACGATCCTCGTAAATGGTTACGAGAAGGAGAATTGACATTTATTGCACGTTTGGAAAAAGCATTTGCTGATTTAAACAATTTGAACACACTGTAATAATTATTGTAAAGAAAAAACTATGAGTTGGTTTCAAAGAAGAAAAGAGGGAATTACAACCTCAACAAAAGAAAAGAAAGAAACGCCAGAAGGTCTGTGGCAAAAGTGTAGTAACTGCAAAACACTTTTCACAGCCGAGGATTTGGTTAAAAACAATTGGGTATGCGATCGTTGCAATAACCACGAAAGAATAGGTTCGGAGGAGTATTTCAGCATTATTTTTGATGATAACAAATTCAAAGAACTTGATGCTAAATTGACCTCGGGAGATCCATTAAACTTTGTAGATACAAAGAAATATACCGACCGAATTAAAAATACACAAAAAGCGACAGGTCTAACCGATGCTATTCGCACAGCCGTAGGCAAAATGAATGGTGAGAATTTTGTAGTTGCTTGTATGGACTTTTCTTTCATTGGCGGTTCCATGGGTTCTGTAATGGGAGAAAAGACTGCTCGCGCTATTGACCATGCAATTAAAATAAAAGCGCCATTTATGATAATCTCCAAATCAGGCGGTGCACGTATGATGGAAGCTGGTTTTTCTTTGATGCAAATGGCTAAAATATCTGGAAAATTAGGTCAATTGGCTGAGGCAGGCTTACCTTACATTTCATTTTTGACCGACCCGACAACAGGAGGGGTGACAGCATCCTTCGCCATGTTGGGTGACTTGAATATTGCTGAACCTGAGGCCTTAATCGGTTTCGCAGGTCCACGAGTGGTTAAAGAAACAATTGGTAGAGATTTGCCAGAAGGATTCCAAACAGCAGAATTCGTTTTGGAGCATGGCTTTTTAGACTATATCGTTGATAGAACACACTTAAAAGAAACATTGTCGCAAAGCTTGAGTTTTTTCAAGAATTGAGTGAACTAAACTTTTGTCAATATAAAAAAGGCTTTCCATGTGGAAAGCCTTTTTTAATTTTATAATATTCTTAGAGTTGAAAAGGATTTTCGCTGTTTTAAGCTTCAGCTTCCGCAGCAATCTCCGCTTCTATTCTTCCTGGATAAACTTTCAAAGCTTCTCTCAAGCACTCAACTGCAGCAATTAATGACGACTGTTGCAATACATAAGCCAGTCGGGCCTCCTGTTTTCCTGCGCCTGGAGTGGAATAAAAACCAGTAGCCGGAGCCATCATGACAGTTGCATTTTGGTAACTGAAATCCTCTAACAACCACTGACAGAATGTTTCAGTGTCATCTACAGGGAATTTTGCCACACAGTAAAATGCTCCTTTTGGCATAGGGCAGAATACCCCTGGAATACTGTTCAATCCGTCCACTAATAAATTTCTTCTTTGAACATATTCATCAATAACATCGTCATAATAGCTTTGAGGAGCATTTAAAGCAGCTTCAGCGGCATATTGGTCGATAGTTGGAGGTGATAGTCGTGCCTGAGCAAATTTCATCACAGCACTCATTACATCTTTGTTTTTGGATACAATACATCCGATTCGAGCCCCACACATGGAGAAACGTTTCGAAACTGAGTCTATCATGATTACGTTTTGCTCTATACCCTCCAAGTTCATAACAGACATTGGGACAGCGCCATCGTAACAGAATTCTCTATATACTTCGTCAGAAAACAAGTACAAATCGTGCTTTTGAACGATTGATTTAAGTTTTAATAATTCTTCTTTAGAATACAAATAACCTGTCGGATTACCTGGATTACAGATAATTATAGCTTTTGTTTTATCAGTAATCTTATCTTCAAATTCAGAAATGGGAGGTAAGGCAAATCCTGACTCAATACTGGATGAAACGGGAACAACTTTTAACCCAGCTGTAATAGCAAAAGCGTTGTAGTTTGCATAAAATGGTTCTGGAATGATTACTTCGTCTCCAGGATTACATGTCGACATTAAGCCAAAAATCAAGGCTTCAGATCCTCCTGTTGTAACAATTATTTCTTCATGAGTTACATGGATATCACTTTTAGCATAGGCTTCAGTCAATTTTCGGCGGTATTGCTCAAAACCAGCTGAATGACTGTACTCCAAGACACGTTGATCAAAGGTACGAATAGCGTCTAACGCCAATTCAGGCATTTCAATGTCAGGTTGACCGATATTTAAGTGATAAACGGAAACACCTTTAGCGAATGCTTTTTCTGCAAAAGGAACCAATTTACGAATAGGAGAAGAAGGCATTGCTAATCCTTTCTGTGATATTTTCGGCATAATTTGTATAATTTGGTTTCAAATTTAAGTAGAAAGAACGAAGTTTTATAGAAAATTGAATGAACCAATACGGAAAATATGTAAAAATCTTCATTTTTGCTGCATTTGCGGTTCATTCTTCATGCGGTCAAAATACAGATAATGAAGATTCGAGATTGAATAAAAAGGACCCAAAAAGCACGAAAAGAATCACGGTCGAGGATGAAGAGGTAAATTCGGTTGAAAATAAAAACCTGCCAACATTTGATCGACCGAAAGGACTTGTTGATATACAAACTATTAATCCGAACATTCGAGTTGAGTTAAAATATGCTACTAGTGATAACTTTATGAAAATGAAGTTGTATGATACTTTAACAAATGCCTATCTACAAAAAGAAGTAGCAGTACGTTTAGGCAAATGCCAGGATTTTTTAAATACCATTGATAACAATCTCTATTTGTTGATCTATGATGCTATCCGTCCCATAAGCGTCCAACAAAAAATGTGGAATGCATTGGATTCTATTCCTGTATCGGAAAGGGTAAAATTTGTAAGCAACCCCATAAATCGAAGTATTCATAATTATGGGGCGGCTGTCGATGTGACGATATGTAATGAAAATGGAATTCCACTAGACATGGGAGCCGAATACGATGATCTTCGAAAAATAGCTTACCCGTCCATGGAGGCTCACTTTTTAAAAACCGGAGAGCTTACAGATAATCAGCTTCAAAACAGAATGCTTTTAAGAAGGGTAATGGCAAGTCAAGGTTTCCGAAATATTCCTACTGAATGGTGGCATTTTAATGCTTTCTCAAGACAAGTAGTTAAAGAAAAATTCCAACCCTTGTATTAATTAGCTGATAGGCTAAAAAAAAAGCCAGTTCAATTTTGAACTGGCTTTTGTATCTTCAAATCTTATCGAATCAACAATAAATGACCTTGTTTGGTTACTACGTCATCCACGTTTTTCCTATTAACTCGGATTTTCCATGTGTAAGATCCATCCTGACAAACTTGTCCTGCATAAGTTCCATCCCAACCCACTTGGTGGTCATTGGATTGGAAAACCAATTCACCCCATCGGTCAAAAATCAACATTTCAAATGATCCAATTTTGTCACCCAAGACAATAGCTTGGAAGATGTTGTTGTGTTCATCGTTGTCTGGTGTAAATGCATTAGGCACGTAGATTGAAAAATCTTCATCCAATGGAACATATTCACAATAGGTATCCGAACAACTAAATCCTCCAAATGTTTCCGTAACCGTCAAACATGTATTGTAATTTTGAGGCACATCAGCAGGGAAAGTCACGGTTGGATTTTGTTGGCTCGAAGAACCGAAAGTACCGAATGACCATGCATAACTATTTCCTCCAACACTCGTGTTTGTAAATTGAACCGTGTTGTAGGTTAAACTAGGTGGGTTTGGACTAAATGTAAAGCTTGCAAGTGGCGTATTAGCAACATTAATCGCTCCTGTTATTGTCGTGTCAAACAAACATCCATTTGAAGTCATGTAGGTAAAAGTAGGGGAGTATACACCTGAATTGTTATAGGTATAAGAAACCGGCCCACAATTGTTAATTGTTGCTCCATTTCCGAAGTTCCATGTACAATTACTTATTGTTGGATCATTGGCATTCAAGGTAACTTGCAAAGGAGCACAACCATTTGCAAATCCTGTGAAGGATAATGTCGGTTCCGCAAAATTTGTAACGGTAATGTTTTGAACCACGACGTCCGCGCATTGGTCAGTGATAGTCACAGAATAGATTCCATTTACAAGTGCGGCTGTCGGTGTTCCTTGTCCAGATACTGGAGCAGGTGCCCATACGTATGAATAAGTAGGGTTTCCAGTTAAGACATTTACTGTAGCTGAAGCCGTTGCGCCTAGACAAACAACTGTATCGCTCAAACTAGATGTAGTCAAAGGATCAAATACAGTAACTAAAGTCGAATCAGGACCAGCAGCACAACCATTAGCATCCGTCACGTTTACATAATACGTAGCATCGCCTGCAGGATTTACTACTTGATTTCCACCAGATGGGAAACCGACCCAGTTGAACAAATAAGGCGCTGTTCCTCCAGTTGCGAATGCATCTAAGTTAGCTGGTGTATTTATACATACAATTGTATCATTTCCAGTCGACAAAACAATTGCATCTGGTTCAAACAAAGTTGTATCCATATCGATGGAGCAACCATTTGCATCTTGCAACTCAATAGTGTACAAACCTGGTAATAAACCAGTGAAGTTACCGTTTGGCAATGAAATAGTTACCGGTGCAGAAGCTGGACCTGTTAGAATATAGTTAACCGCATTAACAGCTGTGATATCTATCATTCCATCGGCGCCACCAAAACAATTTATACTATCTGTAACAACCGACACGAATAATATTTGTGCAGGTTCCGTAACCAAATTATTGTTTGTATCTATTATACAACCATTAGCATCAGTAACTTGTAAATCATACACGTCGTCGCACAAATTAATAGCAGCAAGTGTATCACCAGCATTAGCATTTGCGGACCATGAATAAGAGTATGGACCAACACCACCAGAAATTGTAGCCGTAATTGAACCATCGCATATGTCATAACAAGATGCATTCACAATGTCTATTAGATCCACATTTAAAGCAGCAGGCTCAGTAATTAAGATTCCAGTTGTATCAACTTGACAACCGTTGGCATCTTGTACGGATACTGTGTATTGTCCTGCAATTAAAGTTGTGTTACTATTAGAAGATCCAAACGGTGAACCTCCAAAAGAATACAAATAACTTCCGGCGCCTCCTGTAGCTGTAACAGTAATTCCACCAGTGTTATCACCATTACAATCGTTTGCTGTAACGACCACAGAAGATATTACAATTGCCGCTGGTTCTAATATAACAAACGAACTATCAAATGTACAACCAATTGCATCGGTCAATTGAACTGTATATGCACCGGCAGCTAGACCAGTAAATGTTGGACTTGCTTGAGTTGGAGTGGATATTCCAGTTGAAGCTGGTGTTATTGAATACAATGTGGCATTGGTTCCATTAATCGTGACAGAACCATCCGATAAACCGAAGCAAGAAACCGAATCCGTTACGATGGATGTAATTGTGATTTCAGGAGCAGAACTTATTACAATTCCCAAACTATCAACACTACAGTTGTTCGCATCAGTAATTGTAACCGTATATGTTCCTGCAGCTAGATTAATAGCATTTGGAACATTCCCTGTTGCAGCATTAGCTGACCAAGTGTATGAGTATATTGGAGTTCCACCGCCAGCAACGACCGTAATACTTCCATCCGCAAAGCCAAAACAAGTAGCATTTACAGCAGTAGCTGATACAAAATTAAGTGCAGTTGGTTCTGTAATTATAATATTGTTACTGTCGACAGTACATAAATTGTTGTCTCTAACATATATATGATAAGTTCCAGCTGTCAAACCAGTCATTGTTGGACTAGCTTGGTAGGTAACGCCAGCATCAAAACTATATTGGTAAGTTGGAGTTCCGCCAGCAGCAGTTACCGTGATTGAACCTGTTGAACCGCCGTTACAAAGGGCATTTACAACAGTAATTTGAGTAATGCTAAGAGCAGGAGGGTTAATTAAATTCACTGAGCTACTTGTAACACAGTTATTAACATCACTTACCGTTATTGCGTAGA
>JAHEMP010000152.1 GCA_024643585.1 Crocinitomicaceae bacterium
ATGATTTAAATCCGAAATGGACATTGGACAATGAAAACATTGTCTTTTCCTCGAATCGTGTGAGCGATACACTTCAAAGGAAAGAAGAAATTCAGACGTCAAGTAATCGATTTGACTTATTTGCATTTGAGTACAGAAAAAAGGATAGGAGCAAAATAGTCTTAAAAAGATTGACAAACACTGCGACCATCAATGAAATGCATCCAGTTGAAGTAAAAAAGGATGAATTTTATTATTTAAGCGATGCGAATGGACTTTGGAATAGATGGAAATTAGAAAAGGACAGTGTGATAAGCTTTATTGACACAATGATACATTATCGCTTTGACAACAAAACGTCTGCTGTTTCCAATTTAAATACGGGTATTCTCAATTTTAGCGCCATTTCTTCATCTGAAGTTATAACTCAAATACATCAAAATCGAAGAGATTATTTATACAGGCAGCCGTTGTTTGAAGGTAAAAAAGAATCAAACAAAGTGTATTTTTTGAACAAACGTGAGCAAAAACAAGGGCCACAAATTGAAAATGAAGAAGAGCCAAAAGAAGAAGCGAGTCCTTTAAAAGATACAATACCGATTGTCATTGAAATTTCAGAGGATGGGCATTATGTAAAGCAAACATTGGTTTTATATGAAAGCACGGAAGAGTATAAAAATCAATCAAATCAGCCGGATAATAGATTGAATTATGAAGAACCCATAAGAATTCCTTACCGATTAAATTTCGCTAAAGATTATGTAAGTGCAAAGATTGACAATTCATTTCTGAGTCAGTCCTATCAGGTTTATTCAGGTCCTGGAAATGTTTATTTAAATCCTTCCGTTAGCGGGTTGTTAAGAATTAGTTTTAGTGATGTTATGGAGGATTATGTTCTTTCTGGAGGAATGAGAATTCCAACATCTCGAAATTCAAGTGAGTTCTATGCAGCAATGGATATGCGTAAAAAAAGATTGGATAAACAATTGTATTACTACAGAAGGAGTTATGAAAATCAAAGAAACAACAATTTAGAGAAATTGATAACGCACGAAGTACAACTAAATTTAAATTATCCGTTTTCTGAGGTTTTTTCTTGGAGAAGCACTTTCCTTTCCAGAACAGATATCGGCCATCCGTTAGCAGTCAATAGCGCATCACTTGAACGAAAAATAAATTATGCCTACCAAGGAGGAGTAAAGTCAGCGTTGGTATTTGATAATTCTCGACAATGGTCAGAAAATGCTTGGTCAGGGACAAAGCTTAAAGTTTTCGCCGAATATTTGCAGAATTTTGACGCAAAGGAAATCGGAATGATAAATTTAGGGGTTGACATGCGTCATTCCATTAAACTTTTCAAAGAAATGGTTTGGGTGAACCGAATAGCTTCCGCCACCTCTTTTGGTAATAGTAGATTACTTTACTACATGGGTGGAGTGGACAATTGGATGATTCGTCCTAAAAACAGCTTTAACATGGATATGCCTGTTGACCCCAACGGTCGATTTGCCTATCAAACACTTGCCACGCCGATGCGTGGATTTGTGCAAAACCAAAGAAATGGAAATAGTTTCGCCGTTTTTAACTCGGAAATACGAATCCCACTATTTGTAATGTTGAGTAAAACTCCAGTTAGAAATGAACCGCTTAGAACCTTTCAGCTAATTGGTTTTTTCGATTTTGGAACGGCATGGACAGGTGCTCATCCATTTTCCAAAGACAATTTTTTTAATGTTGAAACTATAATTGATAAACCAGCGGTTATTAAAATTGAATACAGTCGTGAACCATTAATCGCTGCGCTTGGATTTGGTTTGCGAAGCAAAATTTTTGGTTACTTTGTACGTGGAGATTTGGGTTGGGGTATAGAAGACGGAACATTTACCCAAAAACCACAGTTGTTTTTATCCCTTTCGCATGATATTTAAAAATATGACTTTACAGACAATAATTATTTTAGTGATAATAGGAATAGCCTCTGGAATACTTAGTGGTTTTGTTGGCGTTGGTGGTGGAATAATTATTGTTCCAGCCTTGATTTTTTTCATGGGCATGTCTCAATTAAATGCGCAAGGAACAAGTCTGTTTGTATTATTATTGCCGATAGGTATTTTGGCCGTTATTAATTATTGGAAGGCCGGACAAATAAATTGGTCATTCGGCTTGGTGGTTTCTTTGGCTTTTGTTGTTGGTGGATATTTTGGAAGTAAATTAGCTTTGAAAATATCTCCAAATTTAGTCCGATTCATTTTTGGGATTATTATGGTTCTCATTTCAGTAAAACTTATGTATTCTGGTTATCAAGGATTAAGCAATGAAAAGTGAAGTTATCAATAGCATAAAACAGCTGTCAGAAGATTTTTTTTCTGAAGTGAACGACATGCGAGAATATTTGCACAGCCATCCTGAATTATCGTTTCAAGAATACAATACGATGAAATATGTTTCAGATCGCTTAAGAGAATGGGATATTTCACATCAAACCGGAATTGCCGATACTGGAATCGTAGCCCACATCCGAGGTCGTTTTGATGAAAATACTGTACATGTTGTTTTGAGAGCTGACTTAGATGCTTTGCCAATTTTGGAACAGAACGACGTTCCCTATAAGTCAAAAAATGAAGGTGTGATGCATGCTTGTGGACATGACGTGCATACATCTATTTTGTTGGGGACAGCCAAAATTTTAAAGCAAATGGAGGACCAACTTGCTGCACCTGTTCAACTAATTTTTCAACCTGGAGAGGAAAAAGCACCCGGAGGTGCCTCTCTAATGATTAAGGCGGGTGTACTGAAAATGAACCCAATAAAAGCGATTTATGGCTTACATGTTTTTCCAGAAATGGAAGCGGGTAAGGTCGGTTTTAGAGAGGGATTGTACATGGCTTCATGCGACGAACTTCACTTGAAAATTGTGGGAAAAGGAGGGCATGCTGCTTTACCCGAGAATTGTATTGATCCAATTGCGGCAGGAGCATTGGTTGTATCCTCATTATCCAAAGAAATTAAATCCAAGTGTGACCCTAGTATACCATGTATTATAAGCATTGGTCATTTTGAGGCCATTGGTGCTACAAATGTAATTCCTGAAACCGCAATATTGAAAGGTACTTTTCGCACAATGAACGAAAATTGGCGTCAGGAGGCTTTGGAATTGATGAAAGTTAAAATCCAGGAAATAGCCGACGAAACAGGCACTAAAATTGAATTTGAGATTGTAAAGGGATACCCATTTTTAGAAAACGATTCAAAAACAACAGCAGATTTACGAACTAAGGCAAAAGAAATTTTAGGGGATGAAAAAGTTGAAAATTTGGAATTAAGAATGACAGCTGAAGACTTTTCTTTCTATACACAATTGGTTCCGGCCTGTTTTTTCAGATTGGGAGTTAGAAATGAGTCGGAAGGTAAAATTTATGGCGTGCATCACCCAAATTTCGACATAGATAAAAATGCCTTGAAAATAGGCATGCAAATTATGGCATCAACTGTATTTTAAAATGAAACACATCTTCCATTTATTTTTTTTGGCAGTCCTGTTTCATTCATGTAGCGGAGAAAATAAACTACGAAATGCTGAAGTCTATGCCATTAGAGACATAGGCGAATTATCAACTACTGAATTTATTGTTTCGAAGGTTTTGAAAATAAACGATGAAGGTGAATGGTACAAATTAGGAGATAGAAAAATTTTAATTTCTTGTAAAGCCAAAGTCAAAGCAGGTATTGATTTAAGTAATATCCGAAAAGAGGATATTAAGATAAAGGGAAATACGTTAACTGTTATATTGCCGCGCCCAAAGATTACGACCTTCAGCATGGATCCAAATTCAGTAAAAACGGAAATGACCAATGTTAGTGGATTGAGATATTCTTTTTCACAAGAGGAAAAAAATGAAATTCTTCGATTGGGAGAGAAATCCATCCGAAATGCGTTAAATGAAACGGGAATTTACGAGGAGGCTGTAGCAAATGCAGTTTCTTTCGTGCGTGAATTTTATACACAAATGGGATTTGATAAGGTGAATGTTGAAATAATTGAAAACAATGAAAAGTAGCCTTCGATTTCTAAAAAATTTAGTCGCCTTGCTTTTTATTGGGTTCATGGGATTTTTATTTTTTCGAGCCTGTGAAGATCGACCAAGCCCTCAGGCCTTGACTTTGGAGGAAACCCCTCTCCACATCGAATCCGTTAAAAAGATTGCTGAAGTTGCTACCATTTCGTATAAAGATGAAGTCGTTGTTGACACCGTAGAATACTACGCGACCTCTGATCAAGTGTTTTTGGGTAGTTTAGAAAAAATGTCGCGATTGGATTTCGAAAATGCCACAAGAAATTTTCACGTAAAAAGAAGATTGACACTGTTGGTTAAAGGAGAGGCAAAAATTGGTTTTGATTTGACGGATAATAATTATAGAATTGCACAAAACAACGATACCATTTGGATTAATTTCCCGAAGGCAAAACTACTAGATGTTAGCTTGAACCCTTCCCAAACTGAAGTTTTTCAAGAAGATGGAAAATGGCACGATTACACACGAAAGCAATTGTTGAATAAGGCTAAACTGAAAATAGAAAAGGATGTAGCTTTCGCTAATCTATTTCTAAAAGCCGAAACTTCAATGAGTGTATTGATTAGCAAATTGATTAGAGATAAACGTAAAGTTTTGATTTACTATGAATAAAGTTATTTCTATAGTGTTCCTTTTGGTCTTGTTTTCTTGTAACAAAGAAAAACGAAACAATAAATTTTTAGCGGGCGATTGGAATATTGTAGATTATTCAGAGATTATTTTTGATGGAACCACCAACGAATATAATGTAGTAAATGGCACTGCCCATTTTGATGATTTAAGGGATAAAAAAGAAGGAAATTTTACGATTGACTTGTACGCTGTTAATTCAAATGATACGGTCAACCATGATGTATCGGGAACATTCAGAAGGAGATCTTTGGATACTTTAGAATTAAAAATTGACAATTCAGTGTATCTTTTCGATATCAATAGAATTTTTAAAGAAGATTTAAATCTTCAAGGTGGATTGCTCCCCAATCGAAAAGGTGTTTATATTATGAAGAAAAAATAATCGAAACTTTTAGTTCGCGTATTCATTCATAAACTTAATTCGCATAAGGCGCAACTCGTCTTCAGAATAGTCACCATCAAATTCATTATAGGCTTCAATTAAATCATCTGTTTCTGATTCTATGAAATAATCAAATATTTCCTCTTGATTGTCCGAGTCTAAAATATTATCGATGTAATAATTTATATTTACCCGCGTGCCGGACGAAACAATTGCTTCAATTTCATCTATAACTTCGACCAGTGTTTTACCTTGAGATCGGCCAATGTCTTCCAAAGGCAATTTGCGATCAATATTTTGAATCAATTGAACTTTTAAACCGGATTTATTTACCAAGGATTTAACAACCATGTCGTTTGGTCTTTCAATGTCATTCGTCTCAACATAATCGCTGATCAACTCGACAAATGGTTTGCCATATCGCGCGGCCTTGCCTTGTCCAACGCCCTGAATATTTGTCAATTCGTCCAGTGTAATCGGGTATTGAAAACACATATCCTTAAGCGAGGGCTCTTGAAAAACTACGAATGGTGGAACTTTACTCTTTTTAGCTGTCGTTTTTCTCAATTCGACTAACATTTTGTAAAGATCTTCATCAAATGCCGCACCTTTTCCACCTACCATGATGTCGTCATCGTCGGAAATCGTATAGTTGTTTTCTTTTATCAAAGCAAAAGAGGTAGGGTTATTTAGAAATTCTCTACCTAGATCTGTCATCTTTAAAATTCCATAACTTTCAATGTCTTTCGAAAGTAAACCAGAAACTACCGCCTGACGAATACATGCATTCCATAAATTCTCATCGGTATCCTTTCCTCTTCCAAAATTAGGGGAAAGGTTGTGTCTGTAATTTTTAATATCTGATGTTATGTTTCCAGCTAAAAAAGCGCAAATGTGTTTT
>JAHEMP010000153.1 GCA_024643585.1 Crocinitomicaceae bacterium
CCTATTACTCAAGTGATTGTCCGGTCTTCAGCAAATATCAATGCAGGTGCAAAGTCGAAATTTTCGGCCATTTTACACGGGTTCATATTGCTTAGCTTTGTCGCCCTAATTCCTCAGCTTTTGAATAAAATACCATTGGCTTCTTTAGCTGCTATTTTATTTATGGTCGGTTACAAGCTTGCCAATGTTAGTTTATTCAAGCGAATGTTCTCTTTGGGTTTGAATCAATTTTTGCCGTTTATCGTGACGATTTTAGGAATATTATTTGCGAATTTGTTGTTCGGTATTGGTATAGGAATAGTTGTATCCATATTTTATATCCTAAAGAGAAACTTCCACAACGATTTTAAGAAAACTGAAAAAGATGGGGAGTTGACAATTATTCTTTCTGAAGAGGTCAGTTTTTTGAATAAGGGTGGGATTTTGAGTACTTTGAGCAAAATAAAAAGCAACAGTAAGCTCATTGTGGACGGTTCAAAGTGTAAATCTATCGATTACGATGTACTCGAAGAACTTCATGAATTTGTCGATAAAAATGCGCCAGCAAATTCGATTGAAGTCGAATTGGTCAATATTCCGGACTTAAATAACTTTTCAAAACAAAAACATTAGATCATGAACAAATATTACAAACAACTCATAGAAAACAACAAAAATTGGGTAGCGGATAATTTAAAAATCGATCCTGATTTTTTCAATAAATTGGCTGATGGTCAGCAACCGCCCCTATTGTGGATTGGATGCGCTGATAGCCGAGTGCCCGCAAATGAAATAATCGGCGCTCGACCAGGAGAAGTCTTTGTTCACAGAAATATTGCCAACATGGTCGTACATACCGATATGAATATGCTTAGCGTTTTGGATTATGCGGTTAATGTATTAAAAGTAAAACACGTTATTGTCTGTGGACACTATGGTTGTGGTGGAGTACAGGCGGCTTTGGGAAACCAACAAATAGGATTAATTGATAATTGGATTCGACACATTAAGGATGTTTATCGTTTTCATAATGAAGAGTTGAGTAAAATAGAAAATGAGAAAGAAAAATTCGATCGATTTGTTGAACTCAATGTAGTGGAGCAAGTAATGGACTTGGCAAAAACATCAATAATTCAAAACGCATGGACCAACAATCAACCATTGCACATTCATGGCTGGGTATATGATATTAAAGACGGTTTAATCAAAGATTTAGGCGTCAATTTTGAGAATAACTCTCAATTACCCATTGTCTATCAATTGGGAATTTGATAAAATTAAAGATAGAAAAAAGCAGACCTTTTCAGTGAATGAAGAGGTCTTTTTTTATGTACTTTTGATTTATGATTAATGATGTTGTTGAAGCATTTGAAAAGCGGTCCAATTCTGAATATGCCGAAAAAATGGCTGCCTATATGCGCAACAAGTTTGAATTTTTTGGCGTCAAGTCGGACGAACGAAAGTTGATTCAAAAGGAATTTTTTCCAAAATTGAACCAAGAAATATCAGTAGAAAACCGCTGGGATATCGTGCGTGAATTATGGGACAAGCCAGAAAGGGAATGTCTTTATTTTGCGTTGGATTGGATAAACACCTTCAAAATTAATTCACTGAGAAAAGAAGATATTGCGGAGATTCATTTTCTAATTACCAATCAATCTTGGTGGGATAGTGTAGATGGTATTGCTTCCAATATATTGGGGAAATACAATACACAATTTGCGAAAAATCAAAGCGAGTGGCTAAACGATTGGCGAGAATCCGACAATTTCTGGTTGCGACGGTCCTGCATTATCCATCAATTAAAATACAAAAATAAAACGGACTTTGAATTGTTGAAATTGCTAATTATAGAGAACAAATACGATAAAGAATTTTTCATTCAAAAGGCAATCGGATGGTCTTTGCGACAATATGCAAAGTTTCAACCAGAATTGGTAAAAGAATTTGTTGAACAAGAAAATTTACAAGGTTTGGCGCGACGCGAGGCTCTTAAACATTTTAAATAAATATGGCTTTAATTAAAGAATGCAGAGGTTTTAAACCTCAACACGGAGAGGATTGTTGGTTTGCAGAAAATGCAACTATCGTCGGAGATGTTATCATGGGAAATCAATGTTCTGTTTGGTTTTCTGCAGTGGTTCGCGGTGACGTGAATTCCATTCGAATGGGGGATAAGGTAAATATTCAAGATGGAGCAGTTATTCATTGTACGTATGAAAAAACCAAAACAACTTTGGGGAATAACGTTTCTATTGGTCACAACGCTCTTGTGCACGGGTGTACAGTAGAGGACAATGTATTGATCGGTATGGGCTCTATCGTTATGGACGATTGCTATATAGAATCGGGAAGTATTATTGCGGCCGGTGCTGTTTTGTTAGAAGGATCTCGCGTTGGAAAAGGGGAAATTTGGGCAGGAATTCCCGCAAAAAAAGTCAAGAATATTTCACCAGAATTATTCGAAGGAGAGGTGATGCGTATTGCAAATAACTATGTCAAGTATTCTGGTTGGTTCAAGGAGGAAGATATAAAATAGCTATATTTAATTTGAATGAAAAAAGAAAAAACTATACCACAACCGAAATCAAAATTACTGTTATTTGTAGTGGTATTGTTTTCTGGTTTTTTCTTTTTGTACTATCCCTATTTGCAAAATTATTCTACGACACCAAAGTGGATTTTTGGTGCAACTTTCGGACTACTAATGTATTTTTTTGGAAGAAAAGAAAAGCTCCAATGGTCACCGGGGATGTCCGTTTGGTTTGCATTTATTCTTTTGTTTTGGATCCAAAGCTTTTGGTCGTATAATTTTTGGGATGCAATTGTTCGAACTGTGCCTTTTATTCTCGCGCCTATTTTAGTTCTTTTATTGCGGCGTGAAGAGAATGATTTAAATAACTTTTATTTAAAAATTGCAACAGCCATTGGGATATTAATTCTACCATTAGTTTTGATGACTCTGGTCGAAATAATTGCTCTTTATTTTTCGGGCTCTTACTCACATCTTTCGACCTATTCTTTTAAGTATTCCTTCGGGCATAGAAATCAATATTCTGAATTGCTCGTTTTGATTATTCCAATTCTCACTTTGGGTTATTTTTTGAATGATTCTAAGCTAAAAAAGTGGATTTTTGTTTTGTCCATAGTATCCATTTATTTGACTGTTTTATTACTCCAAAACAGGGCAGCATTTTTGGTCATGTTTGGCGTTTACCCTATTTTATTTTCGCTTTATTGGATTCAAAAATTTAATGCTAAAAATCGAATAAGGATTACTTGGACAGTACTCTTGCTCATTCCCCTAGGCGGAATTCTTCTTTTTTCTCCTTTGCGTTCAAAAATCCCTTTCCTTCAAAATCTATTAGAAACGAAATTCGGCAGTGGAAATGAACGTTTGCACATATGGAAAAATTCTCTTGATTTATGGAAGGAATCTCCATTATTTGGCAAGGGTTCAGGCGATTGGAAAATCGAAATTTTAAGGACTCCCCTAGAATATACGCAGGCAGAAGGAGGAACCGTTTTTTTCCAACGCACGCACAATGATTTCATTCAAGTCGCTGTTGAAAATGGTGCCTTAGGTTTATTGTTGTTTCTCCTCTTTTTTGGAATTGGTATTTATTTATTATTAAAGTCTCAATTTGATCGATCGAAGCAATTATTATTGCTCGGGGGTGTAATAGGATATATTCTGTTGTCCAACTTTTCTTTCCCCATTGAAAAAATAGAATTGCTGGTGCTTTTATTTTTGTTTTTATTACCAGGATTGTCTTTGTTAAAAATGAAAACAAAAAACTTCAAATATGGGGCAATCGGAATTGTGGTTTTGTTGATTTTTAGTCTTGGTTTGAGTCTAAAATGGATAACCTACGAAATAAAATATTTTTTATACAAAAAAGACAATGATCAACTTGCCTTTTCTGAGATTGATAAAACCAAATATACAATTGATCCTACCTCCACGCCTTTGAATTGGCAGGAAGGAAATGAGATGTTCAATGAAAAAAATTTCAAAGCTGCCTTATCGAAATACGAACAAGCACTAGAATACAATCCGTACCATGTGCACGTCATAAATAATATTGGAAGTTGTTATTATGCTTTGGGAAATATAGCGGAAGCAGAAAATCAATATAAAAAAGCCCTAAGTTTCAACCCAAAATTTACCGAAAGTATAATGAACTATACTTCCCTTGAGTTCAATAGAGGGAATATTGATGGCGCTTTGAATTTAATTTTGACAATTCCTGAACAAAACGAGCCTCAAAATTATAGAATGTATGTATTGGCAATTGCCAAAGCAAAGTACCATGAAATGATGAATAAATACGACGAACCTCTTTTCGAAAGTGAGTTGCTTGAAACCATTCATGACGACGATTTTTTGTTCAGTGTTTCAAGGGGAGCTAGAATTTCAGGCGAATGTTACGAGGTAGAATTGCGCAATCAATTGGCGAAAATGACCGTTAAATAAATCAAAGCGTAAATAATTGGTAGTTATACTTGTTTGACGTAACTTGCGTAGTGTTACTAATTTAAAAGTACAGGATGAAAAAACTACTATCTATTATCTTATGTCTACTAACAACATTTTCTTTTGGTCAAACCATAAGTAATGTTTCTCCAAATTCTGGAGAAAGGGGAACGGTTTCTTTACCCATTACAATTTCTGGGTCGGGGACAAATTTTTCAAATGCTACCTCTACTTTGGTAAAAATCAGCCAAGGCAGTTCTACACTTTTGGACGTTACGAGTGCTTCTGCTTTATCTGGAAATTCGGCAACTGCAACGGTAAATATATCTAATTCAACCCCTTTGGGAGCTTATACAGTGAGTGTATATGATCAATCGCTGGGGAATTATGTGTCCATGTCAAACGGCTTTACCGTTTTGGCAAATTCTACTCCTCCGATTTTAATTGGAACCACCCCTGAAAGTGCAGCGGTGGGTCAAACTTTACCGATAACCATTAGCGTAGACAATGCCAATTTCTCTCAGGCTACTGACAATACAATGCACCTAAGTATGCAGGGTACTAGTACTATTTTATATCCTGTTCCAGGTTCGATAGTTGCGTTGAACAATACTCATTTAAGAGCGATGTTTAATTTTACAGGTGCTCAAATAACCAATACAACCATTTTTAATTCTCATTGTGGAAATTCGTATGACGGCAATTTTTCGGACCCGAGTTCTATCGTGATGACGAACCCAACATCCGTCTCAGGAACAATCAATTATTCTGGTGCTTACAATGGATTAGTAGAATTTTACCAGGAGAACACCGCAACAACCCCAAGTACCTATTCTTTAGTAGGCACATCGGTGGTTAGCGCATCCAATACTTATCAAATTTCATCACTTGCCGAAGCAAATTATTATGTTCGCTCTGTACCCATTGGTATGACGGATGTCGTCGCCACCTACTACCCAGCTAATATATCTTGGCAAACGTCAACATTGTTAACCACGTCTAGTACTCCTAGCACTGGGATTGACATTACACCAGTAACTAGTTTGTCCTTGCCAGGTGGAGTTACAGTAAATGGAACTGTTGGTTTTGGTCCGAATGGTTTCAACAAGGCTCAAATTGTTTTGGCAGAGGGTGTCGAGGTGTTTTTGAAAGACACGGATAACGCGTTGTATGCCCAAACAGTTACCGATCAAAATGGAGAATATTCCTTTGCAGGATTGGCAGATGGTAATTATGAAATCGTGATTGACTTGCCAGGGTATTCGCAAATTTCAACGTATAGTTTCACAGTCACGGCTGGCTCAGTTGATTTAAACGGTCTTGATTTTGTAATTGACGATGGCGAGGTGTTTACATCCAATTTTTTGGGTATAGAATCTTTGAAACAAAATAATTTAGTCTTGTACCCAAATCCAACAAGCGGTGAGTTTTCCTTGGTAATTCCAGCCCAAATTAATAATCCAATATTGTTGATTTACAATCATTTGGGACA
>JAHEMP010000154.1 GCA_024643585.1 Crocinitomicaceae bacterium
AAGATGTCGGCACCACCACAAGATGTGTTTTGTTGTCTTTTTGTTCTTTTAGTGAAAGAATGAACGAAATGATTTGAATCGTTTTTCCCAATCCCATGTCATCTGCTAAACAACCACCGAAATTAAATTCATCCAAAAAGTGCAACCAATTCAGACCGTCGTGCTGATAATCACGCAAAGTTCCTTTTAAAGTCTTCGGTGTTTCCACACTTTTTACGTTCTGAAAACTACTGATTTTCAGTTTTAAATCGTCAATTTCTTGTAAAATATCCGTATCAATATTTTCTTCTTCGAACAGTTCATTGATGAGCGAATAATTGATCTTCGAAATTCTGATTTTGCCATCCACCAAGTCTCCTGAGCGGAAATATTTGCTGAATTTTTCTATCCATTCTTCTGGCAATAGTCCGTGGGTTCCATCGCCCAAAGTGACGTAATTACTTTTGTTTCGTATGGCTTTTTGAACTTGTTGTAATGTTGCTGTTTGTTCGTTGAACTTAATTTTCGCTGAAGTTTCAAACCAATCCAATCCACTAGCAACGCCAATATTCACGGATATTTTTGATGGATTCCAGTTATTGTTTTTCAATTCTTTGAACCCAAGAACATCTACACCCAAACGTTTCCATTCGTCAAAGGCAGAAATGAACCAGCCTTCGTTGTAGAAATTTTTCTTGTGTATGTAAAAATGGTCGAATCCTGTTAGTTGCTCTTCGAAACTTTCATGCTGTCGAATCAACATTCCAATAAATCGATCTTCCTCTCTTTTATCCCGCTCAATGGTAAACCACTCGCCCACCTCATCAATTCCTGACAACTGTTTCATGCTCAAAACGGGTATTTCCATTTGACCATAACGAATAGCCGGTGTTATTAAAATGTAATTCTCCGATTCTGTGAGATAAATGGTTTTTTGCGGCTCTTTCTTCTCAAGGAAATAAGACTTCTGTTTTTTCGTAGCGGGTTTTTTGAAGGTATAATTCACCTCAACCTTATCCTCCAAATTCGACAAATACCTATCGCTGAATTCCTCAAACTTCTCTTTTGGCACTAATAATCGAAAACGATGCTCTTTGAAAAAACGATACAATTTGTATTTGTGGTCGTTATCTAGGATGTAAACTTTCTTTTCAAACTCGATGAGAAATCGGCAGTTCAATTTCAGCTGCTGAAAAGGGATTTTTCTGTCGTTCAGATTTAAAAATGGTAGAATCTCAAAGAAATCATCCTTCTGTTTTACGTCCATGGTTACATAGGCCATTGAAGCGAAATTTAAATCAATTTCTCTTATATTTCGAGCATTTGGTGTTCCAGAAATGTCTTCATCTGTAACATAAAAATTTATACCCAAAGGATTTTTTACGACCCCACGTAAAACTTTCAATTGGGAAAAATCATCTTTGTCGCCTGCCATGGTTCCTTTGAAATAAGTCAAGGCACTCAGGAACTTCAAAATGTCTGGATCATCCGTGTTTTGCATTTCCACCGACGGACTCAACGTTCGGAAAGGATTTTTAGGTTTACCAGCTGTTGTGAGGTCCGCTTCAAAATACGTCAAGTCTATTTCTTCTCGGTATTGATTTTCAGAAAATGCAACGCCACGAACCGTATTTTTCGATTTTCGAATGATTTCTTTTTCATCGAATTTCTGATTCTCTGGCAACAAAAACTTTTCAATTTTCTCTCGTCCTTTTTCATCAAAGCGAGGAATTTCCTTCATTTTCAATTCAACAGAAATAGCGCTGCGGTTGGTTTTTAGTTCGAAATAATCGTCTAGATTAGACAAATGTGCCAATCCATATTGTTCAGCCGAACGTTTGAATGCAATGTGCCTTTTTTCGTAAGAGAAGTACAACTTAATGCTTTCCGTTTCAACAATTCTAGAAAGTGCGGTTGCTTGGTGTAGGCAAATTTCATCCTTCGGGTTGTTACAATCGCAATTCAAAATAAGTTGCTTGTCTTGTTCTTGAACCGCAACAAAAACAGCATGTTCCTCTTGAAAAGCGGTTGTCACAAAGAAAGTAGCTGCATTGATTTCAATTCCTTTCAAATAACAACCTTGTGCGTGTTGAAATTGCCGAGGATGTCGACCGGAATGTTCTGCAATAAATTCCACATCCAATTCATTGAAATCAAAATCGTTAACGATTAATAACTCCACCTCATCGTTGGATTCATTATCTATGACGGTTGTGATGCGTTTGCTAACTTTTCTACTCATTTCATTTCGGGTCGACCTGCAAAGATGGGAATTATTCAAGAAACTTCTATTTACATTAAAGTGAGTAGTCTTTTTTCAAATGCCCAGCAATGGTTCGACAAAAAATGTAACTACTATAGTTTGTTGAAAGTAACGTGGCTTTTCAACTGAATTTTTAGGTGCTCCAGAATAGCACAAAATGGATATTTACTTGCCGATTTGATACCCATTAAAAATCATTTAATAGATAGAACCTTTGTAGTAATCGTTTGTAAAAATAGCATTCGATCTTCTAGTGTAATGATTATAAAAATGATAAATTAGTCCCTATTTTCAACTCCTTACTTCTATTATTCGTTTATTAAATAAAACCACTTGTATGGGTAAGTTCATAGGATTTATACTTCTTTTTATTTCATTTACCAACTTTGGTCTTACTCAAGAAACGAAAGAAAATGGTTTTAAAAAGGAGTATTACGTTTCAACCAATTTCGCCTCATTGATAAGAGATCCGCGTTATTCATTTCCTGAACGAAATAGAACCCTGACAACCAATCGGTACGTAAATATTCAATTTGAATGGCGACTTTCAGAAAAATTTTTCCTAACCGTTCCAATCGGCATAGGGCTCGACAATTACAAAAATCATGTGGCCAACAACGAAAAGCTTCCAAAATATTGGCTATTTGGCGGACCGAACGATTTATATCAACCTGGTTATTATGCCAATGGACCTAAATTAAACGGTTTGAACGAATCTCAATCCATTAACAATTTATATAGCAAAGGATACAAAAGCATTCCAGCTTTTGCTCGACAGCAAGATTTAATCTGGCAAATTGGTTTATTTCCTAAACATCAATTGACCCGTGGTAAACGACTCAACCTCACCTTTGCTTATGGCCTCAATTTTGGACAAATGGACAAATACGCCATTACCAATTATCAAGATTTTACTGAAGTTCCTAGTTACACTAGTGATTCTATATACAATCCAAGCTGGATTTTAACAGGGAGTAAAAACGTTTATAATTCCAATCCTTTTTTCTTTACCCGTTTAGAGGTTACTTTTGGCCTAGATGTGAAAATTACTTCAAGACTAAACCTTTTTCTTGAAACGGGCGCAACCCATTTTATCATGAGTAAAGGTAAAAAAAGCGATTTTATTATGGCGAGTCTGAATGGTGATGATTATTACGAAGTTTTAGAAATTCATAAAAACACAGATGAATTAGGCGAAAAAGAAGTCGATTTTAAAACTCATCGTAAAGCAGTCACTCCTTTCTATTTAATCAATCGTTTTTCTTTGCGGTATCGTTTCCACTAACTTCGTATGAGCTAAAAACGTGTAAGTAATTTGATCTCTATTACAGAAAACGAGCGGAGTGATTTGAGTTTGTAACCTTAAACTCCGATAACGTGAAAGTGGTAAAAATGATCAATTTTCGCAAAAATTAAATAGATTTACCGTTAATGAATGCATTGAACAATTTAATCGAAGCTGAAAAAAAAGCACAAATTCTTTTCGAGGAAATAGAAAAGCGACAATTGGTCGTTGCCGGGAAAACAGAATTGGAACTTAACAACGAAGTTTACGAATTGGCTTTTGAGTTGTTCAACATTCGAAAATTTTGGCACAAACGAATTGTCCGTTCAGGTAAAAACACCTTACTTCCTTACAAGGAAAATCCTCCCGTTCTGAATCTTCAGAAAGACGATATTTTGTTTTTTGATTTCGGTCCCGTTTTCGATGATTGGGAAGCTGATGTTGGTAAAACCTATGTTATTGGTGACAATCCCAAAAAGTTGAAAATGAAACAGGATGTCGAACATGCTTGGCATGAAGGAAAAGCTTTTTTCAATGCAAACAAAAACGACCTTACCGGCGCTGAATTTTACGAATACACCAAAAAATTAGCACATATATACGGCTGGGAATACGGCAACCACCATTGCGGTCATTTGATCGGCAACTTCCCTCACGAAAGAATACTTGGCGACGAAGAAAACAATTACATCCACCCCAACAACCACATTAAAATGTCTGAATTGGACGTTTTGGGCAATCCCCGTCACTGGATTTACGAAATACATTTTGTGGATTTGGAATTGGAGATTGGTGGATTTTTTGAGCAAATGGTTGGGTGAGAAAAAGTGGGCAATCTTTAACAAAAACATCAAAATTCGTAAAACTTCACTTTTCATTTAAACTCCTGATACAAAGCACTTGAAACTAAAGCTTAATTCCTTATCTTTGCAGGCTCAAAAAAAGATTGAAAATGGAATTGTCCAGTTTAGAAGTACAAAGAAGAGAATCGCTTGATAAATTGCGTGCTCTTGGCATAGACCCTTATCCTGCAGCGTTGTATGACGTTACAGATTACGCACAGATCATAAAAGATGAATTTGTTGACGGTAAAAAGGTGACTATTGCGGGGCGAATGATGTCGCAACGTGTCATGGGTAAAGCTTCTTTTGCTGAAATTCAAGACACAACTGGACGTATTCAAACCTATTTTAACCGCGACGAATTATGTCCTGGTGAGGACAAAACTTTGTACAACGAAGTTTTCAAAAAATTACTTGATTTAGGGGATTTCATTGGCATCAAAGGTTATTTGTTCAAAACACAAGTCGGTGAAATTTCTATCCATGTGGAGGAATTTACCTTATTGAGTAAAGCATTGAAACCACTACCAATGGCAAAAACAGATGCCGATGGAAAAGTACATGATGCATTCACTGATCCTGAATTGCGTTACCGTCAGCGTTATGTCGATATGGTTGTCAATCCTCAGGTTAGAGAGGTTTTCATCAAAAGAACAAAGTTGTTCTCGGCGATGCGAAATTTCTTCAATGACGCCGGTTATATGGAAGTGGAAACGCCCATTTTGCAATCTATTCCTGGTGGTGCGGCGGCTCGTCCGTTTATCACGCACCACAATGCTTTGGACATGCCTTTGTATTTGCGTATCGCGAATGAATTGTATTTGAAAAGATTGATTGTTGGTGGTTTTGACGGAGTATATGAGTTTTCGAAAAACTTCCGAAATGAAGGCATGGACAGAACCCACAACCCTGAGTTTACGGCCATGGAAATATATGTGGCTTACAAAGACTACAATTGGATGATGGATTTCACCGAACGACTTTTGGAACATTGTGCAATTGCCGTAAATGGAAAACCAGAAACAACTTTTGGCGAACATAAAATAAACTTCAAAGCACCTTACAAACGCGTTACGATGCGTCAATCGATTATTGATTTTACAGGTTACGACATTAAAGGTCAAACGGAAGATCAGTTGAGAACTGCTGCACGCGGAATGGGAATTGCAGTTGATGAAACCATGGGTGTTGGTAAATTGATTGATGAAATTTTCGGTGAAAAATGCGAAGGAAACTACATTCAGCCAACCTTCATTACAGATTATCCAAAAGAAATGTCGCCGCTGTGTAAACAACACCGTGACGATCCGAGTTTGACCGAGCGTTTTGAATTAATGGTTTGCGGTAAAGAAGTTGCGAATGCTTACTCTGAATTGAACGACCCAATTGACCAACGAGAACGTTTTGAAGACCAAGTTAAATTGGCCGAAAAAGGCGATGATGAAGCGACTGGATTAATCGACCAAGATTTCTTGCGATCCCTAGAATACGGAATGCCTCCAACTTCAGGATTAGGAATTGGAATGGATCGTTTGATTATGTATTTAACGAACAATCCAGCTATTCAAGAAGTATTA
>JAHEMP010000155.1 GCA_024643585.1 Crocinitomicaceae bacterium
TCACGGTTGGTTCTTCTTCTCATGCTACAACTCTGAACAAGCAAACACATTGTTAGAAGTAAATGCTTCACAAAAAGACAAAGATTTCATTATGGCGGTGAATTGGAAAAAAGCAGAGCAATACATCAAAGCTGGAAAAGGAAAAATTGAAAAAGTTGAGTATGCTCACAACAAATGGAATGAGAAAACACACACGGGTGAATCTGAAATTCGAAAAGAAGTTTTGGTATTAGACGTTAAAGACTTCAAAGACATCTGCTATATGATGCCTTGTCCTAAATCGCCTCACGGTGTTGATGTCGATCCTTCGGGAGAGTATATATGTGGAAGTGGTAAATTGGCTGCATTAATTCCCGTTTTCAGTTATACAAAAATGTTGAAAGCGATTGCAAACAAAACATACGACGGTGATTATTCTGGAATTCCAGTTCTAAAATACGAATCAGTTTTACACGGTGAAGTTGTTAAACCAGGACTAGGACCTTTACACACTGAGTTTGATGACAAGGGGAATGCGTACACAACCATGTTTGTATCTTCTGAGGTGGTGAAATGGGATATCAAAACGCTCAAAGTTTTGGATCGAGTTCCAACCTTCTATTCAGTTGGACATTTATGTGTTCCGGGTGGAGATAGTAAAAAACCATTTGGTAAATACATGATTGCCTACAACAAAATTACAAAGGACAGATACATACCGACAGGGCCCGAATTAACACAAAGTGCTCAATTGTATGATATTAGTGGGGATAAAATGAAATTAATCCTTGATTTTCCAACGATTGGAGAACCGCATTACGCACAGGCAGCACCAGCTGATTTGATAATGAACAACGGGCAACTTAAATTCTATAAAATAGAAGAGAATGAGCACCCATATGTAACTAAAAGCGAAAAAGATTCAAGAGTCGTTCGTGAAGGAAACAAAGTTCATATCTACATGACTAGTATTCGATCTCACTTTGCTCCTGATAATATAGAAGGAATCCGCAAAGGTGACGAGGTATATTTCCACATCACTAATTTGGAACAAGATTGGGATGTTCCCCATGGATTCTCAATCAAAGGAGCGCAAACGGCAGAACTATTGATTATGCCAGGTGAAACTGCAACGTTAAAATGGGTAGCCGATAAGGTTGGAACAATTCCATTCTACTGCACAGACTTCTGTAGCGCTTTGCACCAAGAAATGCAAGGATATATGCGTGTTTCTCCAGCTGGCAGCAATGTTCCAATTAGCTATAGTGTAGGTACAAATTTACCAAAAGCGAAATAAAAATAATTTCAATTAAGGGAACGGTGTGTACATCGTTCCCTTTTTAAATAAAAAACCATGAAAACCCAAAATATTTCATTGCTATCAAAAGTTCTACTTTTGGTGGTCGGTCTCTTATTTTTTGCTTCTTTGCAATTTCCAATGTGGCAAATTGAATTGGAGGCACCTCAGTATCCAGAAGGCTTAATCCTCCGGCTTCATGCAGATAAGATTGGCGGAGATGTTGAAATTATTAACGGTTTGAACCATTACATCGGAATGAAAACACTTCATACTGAAGACTTTTTCGAATTCCAAATTTTAACATACATAGTTATTTTCTTTGGTGTTTTTGCGCTTGCGGCCATGGTAATCGCAAAAAGAAAACTAGTTATAGCGTTATTAATTTCATTAATTTCATTTGTCGTTCTAGCAGGAATAGATTTTTACAGGTGGAATTATGAATATGGGCATAATTTAGACCCTAATGCTGCTATTAAGGTTCCTGGAATGGCTTATCAACCACCTGTTATAGGTTACAAGCAATTATTAAATTTTGGCGCTTACTCAGTGCCTGATGTAGGAGGTTGGATTTTAATTATAGCAGGCACTTTAATCTTCATTGTAGTAATTATGGAAACGAAACTTAAAGGTAAATTCAGAAAACAAAATAAAGTTAACATAGCGTCATTGTGGCTTTTACTCGGATTGAGTTTTTCATCTTGTAATAATACCGATGCTCAGGACATAAATATTCACAAAGACCGATGCAATTTCTGTGAAATGACAATTGCAGATAGTCGTTTTGGAGCAGAAGTTATTACAAAAAAAGGACGTGCATATAAATTTGACGATTTGATTTGTCTTTTGGATTATATCAGTGAAAATAGCACGAACGATTTGAAATCGTATTTCGTAAATGATTATAGCGAGAAAAATGTGCTTATTGATGCCACTCAAGCTTTCTTTGTTGAATCTTCCACCTTAAAAACTCCAATGCGAGGAAATATAGCCGCTTTTAAATCAAAAATAGATGCTCAATTGTTTGCCGACAAGGTGGATAGTTATGTGTTTCGATGGGCTGATTTACTTAAAAAATAGATTTTAATGGTCAAGAAAGCTTTTATATTAATCTTTTGTTTCCTGACTTTTCTAAGTTTTGGTTCTACTTTTCACGTTGGTAGAAATCAAAAATATAAAACCATTAAATCGGCTTTACATCTTGTTGAAGACGGTGATAAAGTAATAGTTCATGGCGGAATTTATAAAGAAGGTAATATAATAATTACTAAATCAATAACTCTTGAAGGCAGAAACCGCCCAGTTATAGATGGAGCTAGAAAATTTGAAGTACTTTCAATTAAAGCCAACGATGTCACTATTCAAGGTTTTAAAATTCAACATTCAAGTTATGCAACCTTGGATGATCCAGGGGGAATAAAAGTATATGAAAGTTACAATGTGAAAATTTTAAATAATCATTTGTACGACAACTTTTTTGGAATTTACATACAAAATTGTAGAAGAGTCCTGATCAAAGGGAATAGAATCATTGCTTTCGGAAAGGAAGAACAAGAAATAGGCAACGGAATTCATTGTTGGAAAAGTGATAGTTTACAAATAATAGCCAATGACATTTCTGGGAATCGGGATGGAATATATTTTGAATTTGTAACCCATTCTGTTGTTTGGAGAAATATTTCCCATGATAATATAAGATATGGTCTGCATTTTATGTTCTCGCATGATGATTCCTATTTTACAAATATTTTCAAAAGTAATGGCGCTGGTGTTGCTGTAATGTTCACAAAACGAGTGACCATGATGAACAATACTTTTGAAAAAAATTGGGGGGATGCAGCCTATGGATTATTGCTAAAGGAACTCACTGATTGTTACATGTCTGGTAATAAGTATATTGAAAACACATCAGCTGTTTTCATGGATGGCTCAAGTAGAATAATAATGAGGAGAAATGAGTTTAAGGCTAACGGTTGGGGTCTTAAAATACAAGCCAATTGTACGGATAACAAAATTGAAGGAAACAATTTCATTGGAAATACTTTCGATATAAGCACAAATGGAAATCTTACGCTCAATTCGTTCGATGCTAATTATTGGGACAAATACGAAGGATACGATTTAAACAAAGATCAAATTGGTGACACTCCATACCATCCTTTGAGTCTATATTCTGTAATCGTTGAAGTCAACCCTCCAGCCATGTTACTTTATAGAAGTTTTATGGTGACCCTTTTGGATAAGTCTGAAAAACTTATCCCAAGTTTAACACCGGAAAACTTTGTGGACAATCGACCTTTAATACACTTAATCGATCTATGATAGAAGTTAAAAACATATCGAAATTTTTTGGGAAACTTAAAGTCTTAAAGGATGTATCCATCAATTTAGAAAAAGGTGAATGCATAGCAATGATAGGTCCAAATGGTTGTGGTAAAACCACCTTAATTAAAAGCATTTTAGGAATGGTTTTGCCCTCGTCTGGAGAGATAATATTCGATAATAAATCAATAACAAAGGATATCGAATACAGAAAGAACATTGGTTACATGCCGCAGATTGGACGCTACCCTGAGAATATGACAATTGGTCAAATAATTAATATGATCAAAGGAATCAGAAATTCGGATGAGGAATTAGATGAGGAATTGTATCATCAATTCCATATTGAGCAACTCCTTGACAAACAAATGAGAACATTAAGTGGAGGCACAACACAAAAGGTAAGTGCGACGCTTGCATTCCTTTTCAATCCCAAAGTTCTTGTTCTTGATGAACCTACCGCAGGTTTGGATCCTCTAGCATCAGAAATTTTAAAAGAAAAAATAATTAAAGAGCGAAACAACGGAAAACTAATTCTTATCACTTCTCATCTTCTAAGCGAATTGGATGATTTAATTAGTCAAGTTGTTCTAATTCAAGATGGACAGATTGTTTTTCATAAAAGTGTTTTGCAATTGAAGAAGGATACAGGTGAGGATAAAATTTCAAAGTCAATTATTCAAGTATTAAAAGAAAAAGTCGCATGAGTAGGATTTTAAAATATGTTATACTTGATATCGTAAAAAACAAAATTGTAATTGTTTATACCATAATACTCGCACTTTTTTCGTGGAGTGCCTTTAGTTTGGAAGACAACGTGGCAAAGGGCCTACTTACCTTACTTAATATTATCTTGTTAACCGTTCCTCTTGTATCCATTCTATTTTCAACCATCTATATATACAACAGCAGTGAATTTATAGAGTTGTTGGTCAGTCATCCCATCAAGCGGAATCGAATTTGGACTAGTATTTATGCGGGGTTGTGTCTCAGTATGATTTTCGCCTTCATTGTAGGAGCAGGAATACCTATTGTGCTCTTTGCTGATTTAGGAAAAGCGATCATGATGATATCCGTTGGGACGCTGATAACAGCCATATTCGTCTCTATTGCCTTTCTCAGTTCAATTTTAAGTCGCGATAAAGCAAAAGGAATAGGCGTCTCAATATTGCTTTGGTTGTATTTCGCTTTGTTATTTGATGGACTTGTATTGTTTTTGTTGTTTCAATTCGGAGATTATCCAATTGAAAAGATGATGGTAGGCATTACCGCGTTTAGTCCGATTGATTTGTCTCGAATTCTTATACTCTTGCAACTTGATGCTTCAGCAATGATGGGATACACAGGAGCGATATTTCAAGATTTCTTTGGCACAAAACTCGGCCTTTTTCTTTCTTACTTCCTGCTCTTTTTATGGGCATTTTTACCTTTTGCCTTTTCCCTTAAACGGTTCAGAAAAAAGGATTTATAATTTTCATTTTGACAAAAAAATGCATTATGAAAAAAGATATTTTAAATCGAAAGGACATTGTAGTACTCGTCGACCGATTTTACGATAAAGTAAAACAGGACGAACGTATTGGACCTTTTTTCAATGAGGTAGTTAAAGTTAATTGGACAAAGCATTTGGAAGCCATGTACAATTTTTGGGAAAATGTGGTTTTTCACACTGGAAATTACGAAGGGAATCCTATGTCAAAACATCAAGCTATGCATCAAAAAAGACCCATGCGCATGGAGCATTTTTCACAATGGCTCAGCTTGTTCAATGAAACTGTTAATGAACATTTCCAGGGAAAGAATGCAGAAGCTATAAAGCAAAGAGCCTCAAGTATTGGCACAGTAATGCAGGTTAAACTTTTCGGATAATGCATCATTTATTATTAGTTATTCATTTAATTGCCGCGGCAATTTGGGTGGGTGGTCACTTGATATTGACTTTGCGCTATTTACCCAAGGCATTGCGAGAAAAAAGCACAACTCCTATTACTGATTTTGAAGCTCAATACGAATCAATCGGCTTGCCAGCCTTACTCATTTTAGTTGTGACGGGAATTCTACTTGCCTATCAATATGAAATTGGCTTAAGTAAATGGTTCAGTTTTAACAACGCTATTGAAAAAGTAGTTTCAATTAAACTTTTGCTCCTTTTTACAACGTTAGTTTTAGCTATACATGCTCGGATTTTCATCATTCCTAAATTGACCAGCGAAAAACTACTTTTAATGGCAGTTCATATAATTTTAATCACTCTAATAGCAGTCAGTATGATGATTCTGGGGAGCTTTGTACGATTTGGT